>NZ_NFJG01000086.1:0-19642 GCF_002159755.1 Bacteroides sp. An269 | reverse complement strand
CAGGGCAAACAACTTTGTAGAAAACATCTTTTCCACATGTATGGCACTGCATAATCTCAGAATTAAAATCAACCCTTGGAACTATCATAACTAATTTACATAAACTCTAATATCTTTCATGCGTGCGGCGTTAACCATTATGAAACGACACACTCTGCAATCCTTGCAGAGTTTCTGAATCCAGAAGGCAGTCACGGGCAGGGTGACACTTATCTGAAAGAGTTTCTCTCCGTAATCGGTGATATCGGTTTTTCGTCGGCATTCGACACCTCGGAATCATCTGTTTCTACTGAATACTCGACTTCTTGCGGCAGGCTGGACATATTGATAAGTAACAGTAAAGGGCAGGCCATAATAATAGAAAACAAGATTTACGCCGGTGACCAGTGGGAACAGTTGAAGCGTTATGACAATTTTGCCTCACAAAAGTATCATGTAGGAAACTACGCCATCCTTTATCTCACACTATGGGGTGACGAGGCGAGTGGACAAAGCGGTGAAGGCGTTCAATATAAATGTATATCTTACAAAGACATAATACAGGAATGGATCAAACGCTGCATCCGCATTTCAGCGCAAAAGCCTCTCATTCGGGAAACAATGATACAATATTCAAACCTTATAAAAGAACTGACAAATCAAACTATGGATGTCATAAACAAAAACGAACTCTTAGAGTTAATGGCTAATAATGCAGAAGTTGTTGCTGAAATCTTTAACAATCAAAGTGATTATATAAAATACACGTGGGAAAATCGTATTCGCCCGAAGTTACAAGAAATAGCAACAGAAAAGACTCTTTTATATGAAGAATATAATATGACATGCCAAAACAGGGATGGTAAAAGTTTCACTTTTCGAGCAGCAGACTGCCAATATACAGGAATAAGGTTTCAATCCGATACACGATCTTATGATTTAGATATGTATTATGGCATAGTTTCTCTTGATGGTAAACACCCTGGAATACAACAGAAGTTAAATATTTTTCAAGAGAAACCCTCCAACTTTTGGCCTTATGGATGCGCTTTTTTAGACAAATATCGGTATTGGGATATGACTTCCCGGGCTGAAATTATTAATAATACGGATAAATTTGTGAATTACATTAAAGAAAAAATAGAGGCAGTGTTGACAGAATTAAATCAACGAGGCATTAAACTTGAATGAGATAATCCAAGTAAAACAAAGAAGAGGCTATGCCTGTTTTTATAGTCTCTTCTTTGTATTCAATCATAATAGCTTAGTTTACCACAAGAAAATCAAATCCATCCAATTCAGTCCTTTGTCTTGGCTTAATAGGTAAGACAAGTTGATAATCAAGCAGAAACTTATTGCCTGAGTTCAGTTCGTTCATTGTACCGTATTCAACTGCGTATATCTGCCGTCTTAATCCGAATTTATCACCACTGTACGTTTGGGCGAAGCGCACGGCATACATCGTGCCGCTGATGATGGGACATTGTGCCACGATGACCGATTGGGTCAAAACGACCTGCATACGACAACGCGCCACCAGCCTCGTGGGATTGGCTTTCACGCCGAAGGGATGCTCGGACAGGATGGTTCCGCCCTTGGCGATTATTTCATCCTGTAAAGACTTGTTCACCTTGGGATGCGTGATGTCCAGGCCCGAGGCCACCACTGCTATTGTCTGCCCGCCTACATCGAGGCAGCCCCGATGGGCGGCCGTATCGCAACCCAAAGCCAAACCACTGATGACGATATGTCCTTGTTCACCCATCTGTTTGGCAAGCCCGTATGCCATGTCCAATCCATCTTTGTCCGCAGCACGGGCACCAATGATAGCCACATTGTCCTCACGGTTGGGCAAATCCTTATTGCCAAGCACATGGATGAGTGGCGGTGCGTCTTCTCGTAAATGGCGGAAGTGATGAGGATACGCTTCGCTATAATAAGGAATAGTGACCACTCCTGCTTTTGTCTGCCTGTCCAATATCCGTTTTGCCTTGTCGAGTTCGCGGATGGACATGGAAGCCGTTTCTTTCAGTGAATATCTTTCGCTTTCCATGTCTTCATATAGTTGCTTGGGAGAATACCCCAGCAACTGCAGGCATAATAATTCTTCTACCGAAAGATAAGAAAGCCTCCATGCCTCTATTTTATTTTGCCCCTTCTTGACAGTCTCTTTCCAATCTTCTCTATTTTTCATAAATGGTATTTTATTTTGCGGCAAAGGAAACCTTTCGATGCGCCGAATCGGAGCATAGGCTGATTATTTTTTTCGTCTGCTTTCGTTTTGCATTACTCTACATGGGATTAAAAATTTATAATAGAAATACAAAATATCTTCGCCTTGTGCTGCAATTTGGCACTTGGATGACGGAACTTTGCACCATCAAACCAAATAGGAGGAATAGAATGAAACTGGCAGAAGCATTAAGCATCCGCGCCGACCTGCAAAACAGAATCGACCAATTGAAGAGTCGGCTGAAATACAGTGCTAAGGTGCAGGAAGGTGACCAACCTTCTGAGAACGTGAATGAATTGTATAAAGAATTGGATGAATGCCTTTCGCAATTCGAGGTGATTGTTTATCGGATTAACCGCACCAACATGCAAACCGTGCACGAGGGAGAAACTCTCACCCAAATGATTGCCCGTAAAGACACATTGAAGTTGCGTCTGACGGTAATGCGCGACCTCTTGAAACATGTTGTTGAAAATGACCGTTACGGGCGACAGGAGATAAAATATGTCCGCACGGTGGACGTAGGTGAATTAAGAAAGGTTACGGACAACTATTCCAAACAGCTCCGAAACCTGGATATGAAGCTACAAAGCCTGAATTGGTCAGTTGATTTAATTTAATAAAATAAGGTGTAGTCCTTCTTTTATCAGGCAATGGCGGCACTTCTTTGTCGTATGACAGGGGCAACAAACCAAGGTGGCAGCTGGTAGAGGCATGGTTATTACTGCGCATCTCCAACACAGCGTACAAACGCATTCACGCATACGACCCCTGGGGGAAGATTATTACGCATTACCTTGTGCCGATTGTTTTTGGAAAGAGGACGAGGGTGGGTTGAGGGGATTAGTATCATGATAAAAAATAGTGTTATGACATTCAAGGAACTGTTTTCGCAATTTAGTTTTGCTGAAATAAGTCCGGCATTCTTGAATCTATGGCAAACCAACGAACCGAAGTTGGCCGGGCAGCTTGATTTGGACAAGTGGAAAAGAATTTATCAGAGAGTGCAAGCGTTGGAGGCAAAATCATCCCCCTATTACATCCGCTTGGGATGGCGTTGGGAAACCTGTAGTCCGATGATAGATATGAACTGTTCTGTATACGACAAAGCGGACAATCACCTCGACTGCCCTATGGCCTGCTATCCTTCGTGGTCGGAAATAGCTGGTATGGAAGTGGTGGTAGAAAAAGATATCGTGATCACGCCACAAGAGCTTGTCGCGGGCTTGCTGTGGGAAATCACTTACTTTGGCGGGACGGAAGAGATGGCGGAAGAAAATCGGAAAAGAATATTCCAATATCAAGGGGCAGTAATGGATACATCGAAAAGACTTTGACTAACTAACTTATTATAATAAATTGTTGCTTATATGGAAGAGAATGATTCAACTAAGCCTGTGTTTGACTTTTTTGACTTTCAACCCAAAACTTGTTCCTTCTCAATAATCGGAATTGGGGGCGGAGCCGGAAGAATTGTGGAAAAAATGCAGAAATATGAACTGCCGGATACGAATTTATACGTGTTTGGTATGAATAAAAAGGAAATGAGAGAATTATCTCTCGCTCATAAGTATCTCATTGGCACTGACGGATTAGGAAGTGGAAAGGACAGACGTTTGGCAGAGGCAGAATGTAAGAAATCGTTGCCGTGTTTAAAGCAAATACTTGCAGACAAACTTGTGTCTATTTTTATTGTATGCTTGGGCGGAGGAACAGGAGAAGGATGTATCAAACATTTTCTTCAGAAAGCCGTTGATTTGAAAGTTAAGGTAAAACTGGTAGTTGCCACTTTGCCGCATTCGTCTGAGGGTATGGAAAAGAGAAGGAATGCTGTAAAGTTGCTTGGTGAATTGGAAAAAATTGCTGACGGAATTTTCGTTGTGGATTATGATGCGTTGCCTTGCCATACGCTTTCTGAACTGTTTGAAGAAGCAAACAAAAGAGTCGCTAATATCGCGAACTCGTTTTTCAGTCTGATAATAAAGCACAGTCTGATTTGTTTTGACCTTAATGATGTGAGAAGTTTCTTGGGTTATCATTCTTGTACAAAGTTTATTGACTACTTTACATTATCAGGAAGCGTTGATTATTTGAAGGCTGAATTAAAAAATATACGAAAATTCCTTCCGGCAAAATATGTTTCATTAGAGGATGTTTCTAATTTAATCTTTGCTCTTTATTATAACAGGAAGGTTGACGATGATGATAATGACCCTGTCCGTGAACTTTTAAATGTTTTCCATGATTGTATAGAGATGAAACAGGAAAGCACTCAGATAAAATGGACGATGTTTGACGTTCCAACCATGCCGACAGGCATTTTTCGGATAGACATTTTTACCAAATGCAATTAATGGTTATTATGGAAAAAATAAATGAAGTATTCTTCAGTGAACATGGACTAACTTCCACCTCGGCTTCGCACTTGGCTGATTTGGCACAAGAAGTCATAGCCGGGAATGAGGCAAAGTTGAAAAACATGACTTTTTTGACTACGAAAGTTGATATTGTTGGCTCACCTTCTGAATCGGGAAAAACTATATGTGTCGGTTATGACGGGAATATGCTGGACCAGGTGCGTCCTCTTTTGGAAAACATAGCTGCAATGAACGCTTTTTGCGCTTGGATGAGGGAAGCAGTCAAGGCTAAAGACAGGGAATTGAAACAAGTAGCAAACTTCACATTTGAAGAATGGTGTACGCTTCAAGGAGTCGAAATACCCTCCAGTCCATCCTATCCGAAGGAAACGACGGAAACGGATATCATTGCTCAAATGAATATCAAGGAGCGTAACCGTTATCTACAATTGGAAGCCGTAGCTGCTACTATTGGAAAATACATCCATCCCGGAGGCCAATTTTCTTCTGCTCGTGAAGAACTCCAAAACGGAATCATGAAGCCATACAGCACCGATGGCAATGGAAAAGACACGCTGATTTACGCTCATGTTCCTTCCGTTGACCCGCAAAAAGTAGAAGATGTGTTTTTCGAACTCCAAAAATGGCATCGTCAGAATGAACGGGAGCTGAATAAAATGAAGTTTGCTATCAAAAAACAAGCCGAGAAACAGACTTTAGAAAATACGCATCGGTTCAAGCAGGAACTGGAAAGTGAAAAACAATGCCACATGACGCTTTTCACTCAATACAAAGAATGGCAACTGAAAGAGCAGGAACGCATCTCTAAACTGAAAATCAATGTACCGGAAGCCTTGCAAAGCACTTATGAGCAATTAAGCCGGCTTGAAGAATAAAAAAGGTGTCGTGAACTTGCATCTCAATGGATGCTAATCACGGCTTTGATGGGGCAGAGGTTGTCGTTCTTATTTAATAGGAATTGGAATAAGGATGTCTAATTAACAAACGGCGGATGTTTGCAGCTATAAAAACATCCGGTCTTGGACTTTGGCTTTACCTGTGTCTTTGTCTTGGTATTCCTGCAAAAGGAATGCCGTATTGACAATCTCTGCCCCTAACTTAAATTTTGAATACAATGGAACATTTGAGAAAAGTATTAGGTCAACCGAAAAGAAAATTCACATCTTGGGAGAAGGTTTATATTGGTTTTATGACAATCGTTCTATCGTGCAAAATAGTATTATATATTTTTTGCAGATTACAGAATGAGCTAAAAGACTAACGAGAGATTGCCATATACAGATGAATTCTTATCTCTAAGATATGCGATAAAAACAGGTTTCCGACTTCAGTCAAAATATGGTCTTCTATGCTTATCTTTACATTGAGTTTGTCGCAAAATTATAAATTATTTGCGGCAACGATACTATCCCTCGCTTTCCATCGGACTGCTAAAGGCCTATCTGAGTAATATTTACATGTTCAAAAGAATTTTTAGCAAGTCCGGTCTGAAACCGAACAGAACTTTTAATACTAAACTTATCAAAGAACTATTTGGCATAGTGGCAGAAGCCGCTTAGCCGATATGTTGAATTCTTAACGGACTATTATTAAGAGACAGTTTTGAATTAATCAAAGAAAAATGCTATGGGCATCTAATCAATTGGGTAATCAAATTCCAAAAGGTAATCAAAACAGTTGGAGTTTCTGATTGGGTTGCGTTATCAATCCAGATAGCTTCCTTTTATAGTTTCCATCTCAAAACCGTACGTTCTTGATATGGAAACCGTATGTTTTCGATATGGAAACCGTACGGTTTCCATATGGAGAACGTAAAAAGAAGACAGCCTGAAACAGATACTGAACCTTTCAATCATACATTGATTCGTATATGCCAAACTTATCGGAGAAATTAAGAAGCTGTTTTTTCGCTAGCACATTACAAACATGGAACTTATATTGTGTGATGTATAAATGATGTTATGCAACACATACGGATTACGCTTTTTCTTTTGCAGACAGGCATGAACAAAAAAGACCTGTGAAAAAACAATTTTTCCACAATTTTGATTCTATATTTTCATACATTTGCTACGATACGTTAACAATGTATGCTTGCATACGTTATTAACCCTTTATTAATCTTTTATTTAATATATGCGTAAGAATGGCTAGTAAGATGAAATCTATGCGTTATGTGCTGCTGTTTTTTGCAGCGATGATATCGCTTAGCGTATCAGCGCAAAATGTAACCGTAAAAGGTACAGTGAAAGACAATACAGGAGAAACTGTTATCGGTGCTTCTGTAGTAGAGAAAGGAAATACCACCAATGGAGCAATTACGGACCTTGATGGTAATTTCACGCTTACCGTTCCTTCTGATGCAACTTTGGTGTTTTCTTACATCGGAATGAAGACACAAGAAGTGGCAGTAAAGGGGCGGACTATCTTGAATATAACAATGGATGATGACTCTCAGGCGTTGGAAGAGGTTGTTGTCATTGGTTATGGTTCTGTAAGGAGAAAAGACCTGACCGGTTCTGTGGCTACGGTCGATGCAGACGTACTGACAGCAGTTCCAGTAGCTTCGGCCACAGAAGCCTTGACAGGTAAGATGGCTGGTGTACAGATTACCACAACAGAAGGTTCGCCTGATGCAGAAATGAAAATCCGTGTACGTGGTGGAGGCTCTATCACAGGCGATAACAGTCCTCTGTTTATCGTAGACGGTTTCCCGGTAGAGTCTATTTCAGATATCCCCGCTTCGGAAATAGAAGATATCACTGTACTGAAAGATGCATCTTCTACTGCTATCTACGGTTCACGTGGTGCCAATGGTGTTATTCTGGTCACAACTAAATCGGGAAAAGAAGGTAAGGTCAGCGTCAGTTATAATGCCTATTATTCGTGGAAGAAAATTGCCAATACAATGGATGTGCTCGACCCTTATGATTATGCCAAGTGGCAATATGAACTGGCTTTGCTGAAAGATGACTTGACTTCGTACGAACAATATTTCGGGAAGTATGAAGACATGGATATGTATCAAAATATACCTTATAATGACTGGCAAGACTTGACATTCGGCCGTATAGGGCATACGTTTAATCATAACCTGAATATCAGCGGTGGTACGGAACGTATCCGCTATTCGTTCAGCTATGCACACATGAACGATAAAGCCATCATGGAAGGTTCGAATTATAAGCGTGATAACTTCAGTCTGAAACTGAACACGAAGCCTACCAAGAACACGACACTGGATTTCTCCATCCGTTATTCGGAAACCGATATCCGAGGTGGTGGTGCCAATGAAACAAGCAGTACGTTGGATACAGACAAGCGTTTGAAGTATTCTGTTATCTATACGCCGATACCTTTGGCAAATCTGGATGAATCGGCAGGTAGTGCCGATGATGACTTGGGTAATCTATATCATCCGATAACCGCCATTTGGGACAACGACCGTATGAAAGAGCGCAAGACCCTGAATATGAACGGTAGTTTTGGCTGGGAAATATTCAAGAATTTCAAGGTAAAAACTGAATTCGGTTATGATGATTACCGCAATAATGACCAACGTTTTTGGGGTACAACTACCTATTATATAAAAAACACACCGGCTGCAGCCAATCAAGGACATCCTGCTATCCGCATCAACAATTTGTTCCGTCACCGTTTCCGGAATACGAATACCATCAATTATGATTTTGAGAAAGTACTTAAAAACAAAGACCATAGTTTGAATCTGTTGGTAGGGCACGAATGGATTATAACCAAGGAAAACGAGCTGGAAAATGAAGTTCACGGATTTCCAGACTGGATTTCGGCTACAGAGGCGTGGAAACTGACAAATATTCAGGGTACCACTCCTTATAACATAGAAAATACATTAAATCCAGACGATAAGTTGTTTTCGTTCTTCGGACGCGTCAATTATAATTACAAAAGCAAATATTTGTTGACTGCAACATTCCGTGCCGATGCCTCTTCCAAATTTTCGGAAGACAATCGTTGGGGATTTTTCCCGTCGGCTGCTGTTGCATGGCGTATTTCGTCTGAATCTTTTATGGAAGGTGCCAAGAATTGGCTGGATGACTTGAAGTTGCGTTTCAGTTATGGTACTGCAGGAAACAACAACATCCCGTCAGGACAACTCGTACAGGTGTACAACAGTAATACGACTTCGTGGATTAACGGTTTTAATAATTATTGGGCACCCAGCAAGACCATGGCAAATCCAGACTTGAAATGGGAAACAACCATTACTCGTAACTTAGGATTGGATTTCACATTATTCGGTGGCAAGCTGAATGGTACAATCGAAGCTTACTTGAATACGACTAAGGACTTGCTGATAAACTTCCCAGTCAGTGGAACGGGGTATGATACCCAATACCGTAACATGGGAGAAACTCAAAATAAAGGTATTGAAGCTACTATTAACTGGACTATTGTCAACAAGAAAAACTGGGGAATCAGCTTGAATGCCAATATCGGTTTCAACAAGAATGAAATCAAGGATTTGGGAATTATGCAGGATTTCGGACAAGATACCAGTTGGGCTTCTTCTGAAATCGGTCAAGATTTCTGGATTGCCAAAGGCGGGTCTGTAGGTGAGATGTTAGGCTATCGTTCGGCAGGACGTTATGAAGTGAGTGATTTCGTAGGTTACGATGCTGCATCAGAAACATGGATACTGAAAGAAGGTGTTGATGACTGTACTGCGGTAGTGGGGACATTACGTCCAGGTATGATGAAACTGAAAGATTTAAGTGGCGACGGAGTAGTGACTGGAGGTTATGAAGACCGTGAGATCATTGGCGATGCCAATCCGGTAGCAACCGGAGGTTTCGGAATCAATGCGCGTGCATACGGTTTTGATTTGAGTGCCAATTTTAATTTCAGTATCGGCAACGACGTTTACAATGCCAACAAAATCGAGTACACCATGACTGGCAAATACCAGTACCGTAATATGACTACGGAAATGGCTGACGGAAACCGTTGGACTAACTTGAATCCGGACGGGACCATTTGTAATGACCCGGAACAGCTTGCAGCCATGAATGCCAATACCACAATGTGGTCTCCTATGACTCAACGCATGGTATTCAGCGACTGGGCGGTAGAAGACGGTTCATTCCTGCGCCTGAACACTTTGACATTAGGCTATACATTGCCGGAATCTTTGATGAACAAAGTACACATCAAGAACCTGCGCTTCTATGTGACAGCTTATAATGTATTCTGCCTTACAGGTTACTCAGGCTTCGATCCGGAAGTATCTACTGCCTTGCAGACGAATCTGACTCCGGGGGTAGATTATTCTGCTTATCCCAAGAGCCGCCAATTCGTCATTGGTGTTAACTTGAATTTCTAAACCCGTAAATTAAGACAATATGAAAAAATTATTTTATATACCTCTATTAGCGTTGTTGGCATGCGGTATAAGCTCCTGTGATATGGAAGCTCCCTCACAGTCATCAATGGACTCATCGCTTATTTTTTCGCAGTATGAGATGGCAGAAGCTGCCGTTATGGGTATTCATCAGTCATTCGGAGAAACCAATTCTTATCGTGGACGCTACTTGCCTTACTATGGCATCAATAGCGATGTGGAATGGATTAATGGCTTGGAAGCCAGCGGTATCAATGACGGAGGGAAGAACGACCTCGCCACTTATAATGCCCAGCCTTCCAATTCACAGATGAATACAGACAATAATGCATATGCTAAGTTTTACGAAGGTATCGAACGTGCCAACAAGGCGATCGAAGGCATACGTGCATACGGCAATTATGAAAACAACCCTGATATGGCACACCTGCTGGGAGAAGCTTTGACCTTACGGGCTGTCATCTATCTTGACTTGATTAAAGGCTGGGGAGATGTACCTGCACGTTTTTCTTCTATCACATCAGAAACGATGTACCTTCCGCGGGCTGACCGGGATGAAATATACAAACAACTGTTGGCTGACCTGCTGGAAGCAGAAAACTATGTATATTGGCCTAATGAGTCCAACATAACCCAGACTACCGAACGTGTAAGCAAGGCTTTTGTCAAGGCACTTCGTGCTCGAATCGCTCTTTATGCAGGAGGCTACAGCCAACGTGCCGACGGCATACGGTTAAGCAATGACCCAGACCTGGATCGTACCGCCATGTATACCATCGTACGTGACGAATGCCTTGATGTGATAGCACAATATCCGAATCTGGCTTCACTTCCGTTTAAAGATAACTTTACGAATTTGTGCCGGGATGTAGTTACCGCCGGGCAAGAGTCTATTTGGGAGATTCCTTTCTCG
The DNA here is from genome assembly GCF_002159755.1 of Bacteroides sp. An269. Lineage (NCBI taxonomy): Bacteria > Pseudomonadati > Bacteroidota > Bacteroidia > Bacteroidales > Bacteroidaceae > Bacteroides > Bacteroides sp. An269. Next base: position 8,759 of record NZ_NFJG01000086.1, on the reverse strand, counting down.
GAAGGACGTGGCCGTGTACTTTATACATTAGGGGTAGAACATCAGGCGAAAGACCAGTATACCCAACAGAACAAAGGCGGTGTGAACGGTCCTCTTCCTACTTTATTTTATGATTATGATGTAGATGACATACGCCGCAACATCACCTGTGCCCCTTTCAGGTGGTCGCAAACATTGACCAACGGACGCAGTACACAAGAGCTGGCTTCATTAAAAGAATGGAACTTCGGAAAATTGCGTTACGAATGGATGAGCCGCATCGTGACTTCTACTAATGATGACGGTGTAAACTGGCAATACATGCGTTTGGCAGATGTCTATTTAATGGCTGCAGAAGCTGTTAACGAACTGGAAGGGCCGGCAAATGCTGCCCAATACATGCGTCCGGTGCTGGAACGTGCATTACCATCAGACAAAGTTTCCGCTTATATGAATACAGCTACTGCCAGCAAAGAATCGTTCTTTGATGCCATTGTAGAGCAACGCGGATTGGAATTTGCCGGAGAATCGTTACGGAAATCTGACCTGATACGCTGGAATTTGTTAAAGACCAAACTGGACGAGGCCAAGACCAAGATGAAACAACTGGCACGACGTGAAGGAAAATACGCCGACTTGATAGATAAAGTCTATACATACCAGACAGTAGTAAACGAGGGAGAGGCAAGCGAAATTGTGAACGCTATTCCTGCAGGTGCTTATACCTCCATCGAAACCATTGATGGCATGACTGATATTTTCGTAATTTACGGTTTGAATTATGGCGATACGGAAACGGTCGGTGAAACCTTGCTGGACCAAGGATATACAAGTACGACATGGCTGGGAACCGACAAATTGGAAGACGCCAAGGTAGACGTACTTTATGTGAATAATCCGGATGAAAATCAATATTGGCCTATCTGGCAGATATTCGTGGATAATAGCAATGGAATGTTAACGAATGATTAAAAACACATGATTATGAATAAGCTGAAAAAATATACCTATTTGTTGGGAGTTGCTTTGGTGGCTCTTGCTACGGCTTGCGAAGACCAAAGCGAAGAAGTGCTGAGCATTGACTATAGCCGTTACTTTGCTCCTATCAATCTGGAAGCAAGAGTTGTAAACCGCACGGACGTTCGTCTGACCTGGACTCCTAGCCAAGGCGCGACAAGCTATAATATTGAACTATTTGCCAATGATAGCCTGACTTTTGCAGGTACAGCAGCTTTGACATTCGACGGAATTACGGCGGACGACCTTCCTTATGTTATTTCCGGACTGGAAGGTGAAACTCAATATTCGGCACGTGTACAGGCAGTAGGTGAAGACGAAAGCAAGACTTCGAAATGGAGCGGCGTATTTTTCGAGACCGATGCTGAACAGATACTGGAAACCGTAACCGAAGCCGACCTTACCTACAATTCAGTCACTTTACGTTGGCCTGCAGGACAAACGGCAACAGAAATCGTGCTAAGTCCTGCCGATGTGCCTGCACATACAGTCACGTCCGAAGAAATAGCAGCCGGACAGGCCACTATCACCGGTCTGAAACCGGAAACGGAATATACCGCCAAACTGATGAACGGTAACAAGACACGAGGCTCGCAAACCTTTACAACATTGATTGATTTGGCGGGCGCTACAGCAATTAGTCCCGAAGATGACTTTGTTGCCATCCTGGAAGGAGCCGAAGACGGTGCGTCCTTCGCATTTTATCCGGGCACCTATACCGTACCTGGCGAAGAAGGTGGAGTTGGTAAGTTGAATATCAAGGCAGATATCGAACTCAAAGCTGTACGTCCAAGCGACCGTCCGGTTATCAATGGTTGCATTACACTCAATGAAGGAGCATCGTTGAGCCTGAGCCAGATTGTCATGGATGGAACAGGTACAGACGGTAGCCAGGCTTTCGAATACAAAGATGAAGGCACGTATGGACATTTGATGATTAATGATTGTGAAATCCGCAATTATGTGAAAGGCCTGTATTATGTCAACGTAACTGCCTCTATCAATGAAATCACCATCAACAATAGCCTGATGCACGGAATACAGTGCAGCGGTGGCGATATGTTCGATTGCCGCAAGGGATACATTGCCACACTGAACATCACAAACAGCACCATCTGGAACAGTTGTGCCGATCGGGACTTCATACGCTATGATGATGCTTCCGGCGACTTTGCCGGTGCTGCCCCTGTCATTACAGTCGACCATTGTACGATTGACGGTACAAGCAATGACAGCAGCCGCCGTTTGCTTTACGTACGCTTCAAGGGCAATAGCATTAGCTTTACTAACAACATGGTTTCCAATATGCCGAATTGTGGCAGAGGATTCTCCGACAACAGCAATACGGCAGAGCCTACATTCGAAAACAATAATTACTTCAATACGAAGAACCTTGTTTCAGATGGAGGAGACGGCAAAGCCAAGTTCTTCGACGCCGATGGTACAACGCTTGACCCAGGGTATGCAGATGCCGCAAACGGTGACTTTACATTAAGTAATGAAGAGTTGATTTACAACCAGGTAGGCGATCCTCGCTGGTATTGAGCTATGATTTTATAAGAAGACACATCGCTTCTATAAACTGATTGAAAGAAGGAAGCCGGTTCATAACCTAACCGGTTTCCTTCTTTCTGTTTTTACATAAAAAATTATAGCTGCACCGCCCGATGCATATAGGTGCATTGGCTTATACAGATAGAATCGGGGGCTTATGCAAATATTTACCTTCAAACATTTGTAAACCACAAAGTAAATACGTATTTTTGTCTGGCTAAACTAAAACTATTTGCGTTATGAAAAAGATTTTATCGACTCTTATGGTGGTGGCCTGCCTGTGGATAGCCATACCGGCACAGGCTCAATTGAAATTCGGCTTAAAAGGAGGTCTGAACATTTCCACCCTCACCTTTTCAGAAGATGTGTTTAAAGGAGACAACCGGACCGGATTCTTTATCGGACCGATGGCTGAATTTACTATTCCGGTAGTGGGACTGGGCATTGATGTGGCTGCCCTGTATAACCAGTCTAAAGGAAAGGCGAATTATTATGAAGAAGGAGTATCTCAAAACAGGACATTGAAAACAATAGAAATACCTGTCAACTTAAAATGGACGTTTGGACTGGGAAGTACCTTCGGAGCTTATATTGAGGCGGGACCCCAATTCGGCTTCAATGTAGGCAGCGGACTTTTCAATATCGGTTCGGAAACATTTGATATGAAGAAATCTTATACTACCTTCAATGTGGGAGCAGGTGTAAAACTCATTCAGCATTTGCAAATCGGATTGAACTATAACTTCAGCATCAACAAAGTGGCGAAAGCCGTGATAGAAGATTATGAAGGCACGGTAGACATGAAGAAAAACACGTGGCAGGTATCACTGGCATATATGTTTTAAGCATTTTCCCCAATAAGGAGTTGAAAAGGAGTTATTTCAGGGAGTTAAAGGGAGTTAGAAGCCAATACTTTTGCTCATGGAAGCCATAACAGGATTATTGGCCTTTAACTCCTGCCGAAGACATAACTCCTTCTAACTCCCTTTTATGCTATGGGCATTTTTGTCTTCTGTGATGAATTTAATTAATCAGGAATAGTTGCTTATGCTTATGCTTACGCATCTATATGCGTGTGTCTGCAAATAGAGAAGTTGAATATGCCCCTACATGGCATCGTATTAAGTCAGTCACACGGGAAAACCACTCCCCACGATTTCCGCAATTCGTCCATTTGTCTCATGATGCGAAGTGTTTCTGCATGCGGCATATAAGGAGATTCCAGCCAGCCTTTTTCAATGGCCTCGATGGAGGCATATACTTGATATTCAAATCCTGTGATACATTGCGGGGCATAATATACGGCAGATACATTGTAATCGTCATCTATTACCCGTACCGATTGTGGGCAATTGATATTCTCTACAATGAGTTGTCCCTTATCTCCGCTGATGACTCCCATACGGTCGCTCTTGGCATAAATACTCGACTGGAGCGAAGCCATTTTCCCGTCTTTGTAGAACAAAGTGATGTTTTCTTGTGCATCCACTCCTGTATCGGCCAGCAGGCAAGAAGATTCCATCCGTTCTATTTCGGTGCCGAATGCCATAGCGGCAAAGTTAAGTGTATATACGCCAATGTCCAGCAAGGCACCTCCCGCCAGTTCCGGACGTTGGATGCGTTCTTTGTACGATACCGGATAACTAAGGTTTGCCGAGAGTGTATAAGGTGTACCGATTATGCCGCTATGTATCAGTTCCTGTATTTTGAGCGAGAGAGGCAAATATCGTGTCCAGATAGCTTCGGTAATAAAGACTCCTTTCTCTTTGGCATATGCCAGCAAAGATTCGGCTTGGCGTGCATTGGCGGTGAAAGACTTTTCGCACAATACCGGTTTCCCTTTTCCGATGCACATTCGTGCCTGCTCGTAATGGTGCGAATGCGGAGTAGCTATATAGATAAGGTCTACTTCCGGGTCGTTTGCCAGTTCTTCGTAAGAGCCGTATGCTTTGGCAAACTGCCATTCACGGGCAAAATGTTCTGCTTTTTCTTTACTGCGCGAAGCGACGGCATAACGGGCCACTCCTTTCATTCCTCCCAAGGTAGTTGCCATCTTCTGAGCTATTCTGCCACAACCGATGATACCTATTTTATAAACTTTCATATTGAATTAACTATAAGATGAAACAATGAGTCGGATGCAAAGCTATTAAAAGTTTTCCAAAATATCCCAGCAAGATGCACGGGTTTTTGTAACTTTGCGGCATGAAAAAGTTTGCAGATGTCATAGTGCCGTTGCCTATCCTGGGGCAATATACGTATGCTGTTCCGGCAGAGTTGGAAGGAAGAGTATGCGCAGGCATCCGTGTCGTTGTTTCATTCGGCAAAAAGAAATATTATACGGCTATTGTGACACGCGTGCACGAAGAAGTTCCAGAAGGATATGAGACCAAGGAGATTGTAGAAGTGCTCGATGAAAAACCTGTATTGCTAAAACGGCAATACGATTTCTGGCAATGGATAGCCGATTATTACCTGTGCACGTTGGGCGATGTCTATAAGGCTGCCCTACCCTCGGGGATGAAGCTGGAAAGCGAGACTCTAGTAGTCTACAATCCTGAATTTGAAGCGGATTCCATCCTTCCTGAGAAAGAACAATCTGTGCTTGATGCCCTGACCCTTGATAACGAACAATGCATTACCCAACTGGGAAAAATCACCGGCATCAAGAACATACTTCCTGTTATTCATAGCCTGCTGAAGAGAAATGCCATTTATGTCAAGGAGGAACTGAAACGTAGCTACAAGCCACGTACCGAGGTTTTTGTGCGTTTTCCACAGACGATACAACAGGAAGCAGACCTGCATCGGCTGTTCGATGCGCTTGCACGTGCTCCTAAACAGCTGGCTGCTTTGATGAAATACGTAGAACTTTCAGGATGGGTGCGTCCTGGCAGCTTTCTGAAAGAAGTATCACGCAAGACTTTGCTGCAAGAATCGGGAGTGACCCCTGCTGTATTGTCTGGCCTGGTGGATAAAAAAGTATTTGAATTATACCATCAGGAAATAGGAAGACTGGCAAAAGGTGTTTTGGATACAGTTCCGCTAAACCCGCTTAGCATGGCACAGCAAAAAGCATACGAGCAAATAATCGGGTCGTTCGCTACAAAATCCGTATGCTTGCTTCATGGAGTGACCTCCAGTGGTAAGACGGAAATTTACATTCATTTGATTAGACAGGTTATCCAGAGTGGCAAACAAGTGTTGTATTTGCTGCCCGAAATAGCCTTGACCACTCAGATAACCGAACGGCTAAGGCGGGTATTTGGCAACCGGCTTGGAATTTATCATTCCAAATTCCCGGATGCCGAACGGGTAGAAATCTGGCAGAAGCAGCTTTCCGAAAACGATTACGATATCATATTGGGTGTACGTTCGTCCATATTCTTGCCTTTCCGTCGGTTAGGGCTGGTCATCGTTGACGAAGAGCACGAGAACACCTATAAGCAACAAGAACCGGCACCGCGCTATCATGCCCGTAATGCTGCCATGGTGCTGGCTTCATTGTTCGGTGCAAAGACATTACTGGGGACTGCCACTCCCAGTATCGAGACCTATTACAATGCCCTTCAGGGGAAATACGGCCTGGTGGAACTGACCGAGCGTCACCAACAGATTCAGTTGCCGGCAATCGAAGTGGTAGACATCAAGGAACTGGCACGCAAGAAACGGATGACGGCACAATTTTCTCCTTTGCTTTTACAAAAGATCAGGGAGGCGTTGGAGCAAAAGGAACAGGTCATCCTGTTTCAGAACCGACGAGGATTTGCCCCGATGATAGAATGCCGTACATGTGGCTGGATACCAAAGTGTAAAAACTGCGATGTGAGCCTGACTTATCATAAAGGATTGAACCAGTTGACGTGCCATTACTGCGGGTATGCCGAACCCATACCGAAAGCATGCCCGGCATGTGGAGGAGTGGAACTGGTCAGTCGGGGGTTCGGAACCGAGAAGGTGGAAGACAGCATCAAGGAAATCTTTCCCGAAGCACGTATTGCCCGGATGGACCTGGACACGACCCGTACCCGTACTGCATACGAAAAAATTATCGCTGATTTTGAAGAAGGAAAAACCGATATCCTTATCGGAACCCAAATGGTATCGAAAGGTTTGGATTTTGACCGGGTAAGTGTGGTTGGCATACTGAATGCCGATTCGATGCTGAACTATCCCGACTTCCGTTCATACGAGCGCGCGTTCCAACTGATGGCACAGGTAGCAGGACGTGCGGGCAGGAAAAACAAGCAAGGACTGGTAATCTTGCAGACCAAATCGCCCGACCTTCCGTTGATACACGAAGTGGTAACGAATAATTACCGCAGTTTGTTCGATGAGCAAATTGCCGAACGCCACTTGTTCAAGTACCCGCCTTTTTACCGGCTGGTCTATGTATACCTGAAACACCGTAAACAAGAAGTTCTCGACCAGGCGGCTGACGTAATGGCACGTTACTTGCGACAAGGATTGGGCGAACGGATTTTAGGGCCGGATTTACCTTTGGTGGCACGTATTCAAACTTTGTTCATAAAGAAGATAATGGTAAAAGTAGAATTACAGGCGTCGATGTCAAAAGTACGGGCATACCTGCGCCAAGTGCAACGTGCCATCGCAGAAGACGAACGTTTTCGTTCGCTGTTGGTATATTATGACGTAGACCCTATGTGAGTTGAGTTTTCTCTCCAATTATAATAAAGAATATGAAAATAGAATTAGATGTACACACCCATACGATAGCCAGCGGGCATGCATTCAGCACTTTGCAGGAAATGGTGCAAGCGGCTTCCGAAAAGGGATTGAAACTGTTGGGCATTACCGAACATGCTCCCGGCATTCCGGGTTCGTGCAGTCCCATTTATTTCCGCAATCTTTATGTCGTACCGCGCCGGATGTACGGCGTCGATTTGCTGCTGGGAGCGGAAATCAACATTCTGGATTGTGAAGGCAACATTGACATGGACGAGTTTTACCTTAATTTGCTCGATTTGCGTATTGCCGGTATACACTCGTTGTGTTATGCGGGCGGTACACCTGAAGAAAACACGCACGGCATGGTACAGGCAATAGCCAATCCTTACATTCACATTATCAGTCATCCGGGAGACGGGACTGCGAAACTGAATTTCGAACCCATTGTGCTGGCCGCCAAAGAGCACCACACGTTGCTCGAAATCAACAATTCTTCACTTCGTCCTTGCCGGAAAAAGATGGATGCACGCGACAATAACCTGGAAATACTGCGTTTGTGCAAACGATACGAAGTACCGGTCATATTGGGAAGCGATGCACACATTTCGTTCGATATTGCAACTTACGATTATGCCTTGCAGCTGGTAGGTGAGACAGAGTTCCCTGAAGAACTGATCATGAACACCAGCGTAGAAAAGTTTAAAACTTATTTGAATATATAATGTAAGCAGGGAGGAAAGGAACTGTTATCGGGGATCCAAGAAGCCATGACTTTTATGTCCGAAATGCCGTTAAACTCTTCTTGCTCCTCTTGTTCTCCTGGCTTCTTTTGCTTTTTCTAATTCCTTTACAAATTATGAAGCGAATACTCTTTGTCTGCCTCGGCAATATATGCCGTTCGGCTGCCGCCGAAGAAATCATGCGTACTTACCTGAAACAAGAAGGACTGGAAATGGAAATAGAGGTCGACTCGGCAGGTATCAGCGGATATCATGAAGGCGACCTTGCCGACCCACGGATGCGAATGCATGCCTCCCGGCGTGGCTACCAGATTACGCACCATTCGCGTCCCGTGCGTACCGATGATTTTTACAACTTCGATTGGATTCTTGGTATGGATGATGCCAATATCGATGCCTTACGCGAGAAAGCCCCTGATGTGGAAACAGAACGAAAGATTGGTCGGATGACCGATTTCTGCCAAACGAAAGTAGCCGATTATGTACCCGATCCTTACTACGGCGGTGCACAAGGCTTCGAAAATGTACTAGACATTCTGGAAGATGCTTGCAAAGGTTTACTAAATCATATCCGAAACCTGTAAGACTTAGAAGCTGTTTTGAATTTCTCCAAAAAGTTTTTCTTGTCTTGATGTATACATTTTCGTGTGTGCTTTGGGCGATTTTTTGGCCTTTTTCGCTCCTGTTCTTCGTCAGATAGCCCGCTATCTTCCTCATCACAAAAGCGAAAATGCCTCAAAAACTCATCCCAAATCATCGCACGATAAATTCAAAACAGCT
>NZ_NFJG01000085.1:0-19859 GCF_002159755.1 Bacteroides sp. An269 | reverse complement strand
ACTTATGAACTATAAAAGTTAAACGGGACAGGGAAACCCACCCGTTTAACTTATTTAACAAAAATATTCCGCCATAAAACTTGTGCAAGTCTTAGAATTCTGTGGTGAGTTTCTGATTTCTCCCCGGAACAGTTGTTTCCACATTTGGATTACATGATCGTTTCAGACGGCTTCCATTTATGGTTTCCATATGAAAACCGTACGGTTTCCATATCGAGAACGTACGGTTTCCAATTCAAAACCGTACGGTTTTGATATCAAGAACGTAAAAGTATGCCTGCTGAAACAAAGATACGAGCTGTATGCAAAAATAAATGTTCCTTACCGTCTTACTCTTGTATATGCCATCAAATGTAGAAGGTGTGTAACATGCAGGAAATGCACAAATCCATGTCCAAAAGCTTCTGTGGTGAATATTTCAATCAAATCTTTGCTTTCAGCGATGCCTGGCAGATGCCGTTCAATCCGCATTTGTCGCATTTCGGATTGCGTGCCGTACACACGTACCGTCCGTGCAGGATAAGCCAATGGTGTGCCTTGGGTATCAAGGCTTCAGGAATATAACGGGTAAGATGCTTTTCGGTAGCAAGCGGAGTAGTGCAGGTGCCGGGCACCAGCCCGATGCGGTGGCTCACACGGAACACGTGGGTATCGACTGCCATGGCGGCTTTATGGAACACCACGCTTTGGATGACATTCGCTGTCTTCCGTCCTACTCCGGGAAGCTTCACCAGTTCTTCCAGCGTATCGGGCACCTGCCCTCCATAATCACGCACCAGCATCTGTGCCATTCCTACCAGATGCTTCGCCTTGTTGTTGGGATAGCTCACGCTCCGGATGTATTCGTAAACCACATCGGGAGTGGTGGCTGCCATAGCTTCTGCCGTAGGAAAATCACGGAACAATGCCGGAGTAATCATATTGACCCGCTTGTCGGTGCATTGTGCGCTTAAGATAACGGCTACAAGCAACTGGAAAGGGTCTTCGTAATGCAATTCGGTTTCTGCCACGGGCATCGCCTGCTCGAAATAAGCGATTACCCGGTCGTAAAGTTCTTTTTTTCTCATTTTTCTTTCGTTCCCATTTTTATATAAAAAGTGCCGTTGAGGCAAATCGCAATCTCTCCGGCTTTTAATACCATTTCTTCCGCTTAAAGTACACGCATACACCGATGGCGATGAGCAACATCAGTCCCCAAGCATAGAGGTATCCGTATTTCCAGTCCAGTTCGGGCATGACGCGGAAGTTCATCCCCCAGATGCCGGCGAGAAAAGTCAGCGGAATAAAGATGGTAGATACCACGGTGAGCTGGCGCATGATGTTGTTCATGTGCCGGTCGTTGCTGGAAAGAATCATATCGACCAGCGCACCGAGCAGGTCACGGCATCCTTCCAATGTTTGCAGGACAAATTGCAGGTGGTCGTTTACATCGTTGAAGAACGGGCGGCTCGCCTTATGCAGCAACCGGGTATCTTCAGGATGAAGAAGTTTGGCGATTTGTTCCTTCAGCGGGAAGATGCATTTCTTTATCAGGCGATAATTACGCCGGAACACGTGCAGGTCGCCGATTGTTGGATCCATCACACCGGGCGTGAGCAAGCGCTCTTCCAAGTCTTCCAGCTTGTCTTCCATATCCGAAATGATGGACATGAAACTGGTCATCACGCTATTCAGAATCACGCTCAGCAGAAAGTCTGACGAGCGGGTACGGATTTTCAACACGTCATTTTCTATCGCCGTATAGATTTCATCGAAAAAATCGGTATCGTTTTCCGTAAAAGTGAGCAGGTAATCTTCGCCTTGCACCAGGCAAAGCTGTTGGGGAAGATATTCGTCCTCACCTGTAGCGGAAAGCAGTTTCAGGATTACGACATTATAGTCTTCGTGTGCTTCAATCTTGGTGAGATGAAGCGAATTGAGAATATCCTGCTCGGTAAGGAACCCAATGCCGAAATGCCGGCATACCTTCTGTATTTCTTCCGTATCCTTCAGCCCATGTATCTGAATCCAGTGCATGGAGCCCGCCTTGAAATAAGGCAATATGTCTTCTATGGTGTCACCGTCATGGTTTTCCGCTCCGGCTGGTCCATACGTACACAAGTGCAGGTGCGTCGGGGTCTTGCTTCCTCCGATATAGTTCAGTTCTTCCGTCAAAAGATTGTTCTTTGCCATAATCTTGCCTATAGAAAGTGTACAAATATAGGGTTTTCTTGCTAATCCGACAAATTATCCGTAACTTTGCGCCCGATAAAAAGATGAGGATGTTTCTTTGCCGAAACATCTTCCGTGTATTCTAGGACAACCACGTAAAAAACAGGAGCGATGAAAAAAGAAAATCTCGTATCGGTGCCTTTTATGGTTTTGGGCATCGTGTTTTGTGTATGCCTCGTAGCGGCAAATCTATTAGAAACCAAAGTCGTGCAGTTGGGACCGATAGCGGTTACTGCCGGGCTGATTGTTTTTCCCGTCTCATACATTATCAATGATTGCATAGCCGAAGTGTGGGGCTTCCGTAAGGCTCGTCTCATCATCTGGATGGGATTTCTTATGAATTTCATGACCGTTGCCTTGGGCCAGCTTGCCGTAGCATTGCCCGCTGCCCCGTTTTGGGAAGGTGAAGCGGGATTCAATTTTGTATTTGGCATGGCTCCCCGCATTGCCGCGGCAAGCTTGCTGGCTTTTCTGGCAGGCTCGTTTATCAATGCCTACGTGATGAGCCGTATGAAGCTGTCTTCACAAGGAAAACATTTCTCGGCGCGTGCCATCCTCTCTACGGTATATGGCGAAAGTGCCGATTCGCTTATCTTCTTCCCCTTAGCATTCGGCGGACTGATGCCGCTTTCCGAGCTGGGCAAAATGATGCTGGTGCAAGTAGCGCTGAAGACGATGTACGAAATCATTGTACTCCCCGTTACTGTCCGTGTCGTACGTTACATCAAGCACATTGACGGAACGGACACCTACGACGAGAACATATCTTACAATATTCTTAAAATTAACGAACTATAAATCAGGGACCAGGTGACTAGATAACTAGGTACTAGGTTTTAAATAGTCTTAGTATTTGGTATTAAAAAACTAGAACCTAGTCACCTAGTACCTAAGATAACAAAAACAATGGATAAAAACAAAGCATTAGTCGTATTCAGTGGCGGACAAGACTCCACCACTTGCTTGTTTTGGGCAAAAAAACATTTCAAGGAAGTATATGCACTGACTTTCCTTTACGGGCAGAAACATGTTAAGGAAGTGGACTTGGCACGCGAAATCGCCCGTAAGGCAGAAGTACATTTCGATGTGATGGACGTATCGTTTATCGGGCATTTGGGTAAAAACTCGCTTACCGACCTTTCCATTCCGATGGACGAAGAAAAGCCCGAAGGCAACTACCCGAACACTTTCGTACCGGGGCGCAACCTGTTTTTCTTGAGCATTGCCGCCGTATATGCACGCGAACGGGGCATCAGCCACCTGGTGACAGGTGTATCGCAAACCGACTTCAGCGGTTATCCCGATTGCCGCGATTCATTTATCAAATCGCTCAATGTCACGCTCAACCTTGCCATGGACGAGCAGTTCGTCATCCATACCCCACTGATGTGGATAGACAAGGCAGAGACCTGGGCTTTGGCAGACGAACTGGGAGTGCTCGACCTGGTACGCCACGAGACCCTGACGTGTTATAATGGAATCCCTGGAGACGGATGCGGACATTGTCCCGCCTGCAAACTCCGCCGGGAAGGATTGGAAAAGTACTTGGAAAATAAACAATATGACAATGTAATAATGTGCTAATAAATAATGTGCTAATAAATAATGTGCTAATAAATAATGTGCCAATGTGCTAATGTAATAATGAATTAGCGTATTATTTCATTGTTTATTGTCACATTGTTTATTGTCACATTGTTTATTGTCACATTGTTTATTGCCACATTGTTTATTGCCACATTGTTTATTGCCACATTGTTTATTGCCACATTGTTTATTAGCACATTGTTTATTAGCACATTATTTATTAGCTCATTAGCAAATTAAAAAATCATGGAAAGAAAAGACGAATTGACTATCTTGGGAAAGACCACCGCTTACAAGCAAGATTATGCCCCCGAAGTGTTGGAGGCGTTTACTAACAAGCATCCCGAAAACGACTATTGGGTACGGTTTAATTGTCCGGAGTTTACCAGTCTATGCCCCATTACAGGGCAGCCCGACTTTGCGGAAATACGCATCAGCTATCTGCCCGACATGAAAATGGTGGAAAGTAAAAGCTTGAAACTATACCTCTTCAGCTTCCGCAATCATGGAGACTTCCATGAGGATTGTGTAAACATCATCATGAAAGACCTTATCCGCCTGATGGATCCGAAGTACATCGAGGTAACGGGCATCTTCACACCCCGTGGGGGCATCTCCATCTACCCGTATTGCAATTATGGGCGCCCCGGCACAAAGTACGAAGAACTGGCGGAATACCGGATGAGAAATCACGATATTTAGACATATTGTCCAAAGTCTCCTCAAACGAACATATGTGATACGACTGACTTACTAAAGTATAATCATTACCTGTCAGGCAAGTTCCAGCCCCAGTTCCTCTTTCAGTTTCAGGAGGTCGGGGTTTTTCTTGCTCATCATTTGGAAGCGTTCCAGATGACTATAGGCACGCACATTTTCATTGGGAGCACTCACACGTACTTTCATCTTAATTTTCCGATTATGAAGTTTGTTGCGCAAATGCGCCTCAATACCTGCCCCCAGATTGGTCATATACTTCTGCACCATTTCGTTATCCACAACTACTTCAAACGTCACACCGTCTTCCAGCAAATGTGGATGAATATTGCGCATGCGTGCTGCATTTGCCGCCTCTTCTTTCGGAAGATTCACAGCAAATTCGTTCCAATAAACATTCAGATCTCTTTCCGTAATGAGATAATCTTCATAATCCTTGTCTTCGGAAGAAGAGGTCGACACATCAGTCGACCTCACCGTATCTTGCTTTTGTGCGACATGTGGACGACGGATAGAAATCCCCATACTCCCAGCCTTTACCACCGGAATCTTTTTTCCCGCCTCTTGCTTGGGAAGCGGATTTGCGTGCATAACCGGACCAACAGGTGCGGCAACCGGTTGGGAAGAAACCGTCTGGGGATAAATTGCCTCAGACTCAGATACTGTTGAAGGCTGAACTTGCGCTGCCGGACGAGACGATTGAACCGGCTGGGATTGATTGAATACGGGTTTTAAAGTCTGCTTAGGGCTACGCCCCTCACTTTCCTCATCCGGTCCGCCCAGTTGTGCCAGCTGAATCAAGGTCAGTTCTATCAACAACCGCTTGTTTTTGCTCACCCGATAGTTCAAGTCACAATCATTGCAAAGCTTCATCGCCTTAAAAAGGAAGGATGCCGTACATTTCTGAGCCTGTTTCAAATATCTTTCACGGATAGAAGCCCCGACTTCCAGCAAAGGCAAAGTAGCAGAGTCATGACTCACCAGCAGGTCGCGGAAATGCGAAGCCAGTCCGGTGATGAAATGGTTGCCGTCAAATCCTTTCTGCAATACATCATTGAATGTAAGAAGGCAATCGGGCACTTTGTTCTCCAGAATGAAATCTGTCAGTTTAAAATAATATTCGTAATCCAGCACATTCAGGTTTTCGATGACACTCCGGTAAGTGATGTGTCCGTTGGTGAAGCTTGCCACCTGGTCGAAGATAGACAATGCGTCACGCATTCCTCCGTCCGCTTTTTGGGCAATAACCGTAAGTGCCTCGGGTTCCGCGTCTATATGCTCTTTCAAGGCCACGCCCTCCAGATGCTCCACCATATCGTTCACGCTGATACGGTTGAAATCGTATATCTGGCACCGGCTCAGGATAGTAGGAAGTATCTTGTGCTTCTCGGTCGTAGCAAGAATAAAGATTGCATGCCGGGGAGGCTCTTCCAGCGTTTTGAGGAAAGCGTTGAATGCTGCTTGCGAAAGCATGTGCACCTCGTCAATGATATACACCTTGTACTTGCCCACCTGAGGCGGGATGCGTACCTGCTCGATAAGCGAGCGGATGTCTTCCACCGAGTTGTTTGATGCCGCATCCAGTTCATGGATGTTATAAGAACGCTGCTCGTTGAAAGCGACACACGATTCGCATGCATTGCATGCTTCGCCCTCGGAAGTAGGATGAAGGCAATTGATGGTTTTGGCAAAAATACGGGCACATGTAGTCTTCCCTACTCCTCGCGGTCCACAGAACAAATAGGCGTGCGCCAGTTTATGATTGGCTATCGCGTTTTTCAAAGTAGTGGTCAGTGCCTTTTGACCTACAACGGTGTCGAAGGTCGAAGGACGGTATTTTCGTGCCGATACGATATAATTCTCCATACTTCCGGTGCTGTTAATGATACGATAATTTTATTCGATAGCACAAAAGTACATAAAATCTCGGTTTTTCTTAAGGACTTGCCACGAAATCTTTTTATCTTTGTACCGTTATCTGAGCAAAAAAGTATCCGATATGAGTAAACTGAAAGCTGTGTGGAACTATATCCGCCGCCACAAATATCTGATTACCATCCTGGCATTCCTCTTGATTATCGGCGTGCTGGATGAAGAAAACAGCCTGATTCAGCGTGTAAAGCACAAACGTGAGATATACGAACTGAAACGTGAAATCAAGCATTACCGTAATCAGTATGAAAAAAGCAGTGAGGAACTGAAAGAATTAACCTCAAACCCTGAGATGTTGGAAAAGGTGGCACGCGAGAAATACCTGATGAAGAAACCCAATGAAGATATTTACATCTTCGAAGAAGACTTGGACAAAAACAATGACAAATAAATACTATCCGGCAATATCCGTTATCGGAGCCATCCTGCTATTAGGAGGCGCTATTATCCAAATTACCCAAGCAGTATGGGCACCTTACGTATACCTCGTAGGAGCTATACTTTTCGCCTATGTACAAGTAACAGACAGATACGAAGGGGCAAATCTTATCATCCGCCGTCTGCGCCGCCAGCAGATGCTGGGAGCTGCTCTACTGGTACTAGCCGGAGTTATGATGATACTTTGGCACCGTAACGAATGGATATTGTGTCTTACCATTGCTGCCATACTAGAGCTCTACACGGCATTCCGCATTCCTCAGGAAGAGCAAAAAGAAAAACAATAACATACGTTCTACCTTTCCTATACAAAACAAGAATGGCACACAGACATTTTTTCACACTGTCTATGTGCCATTCAAATTATACTCAACGAACAATCGTCATTTCATCTATCAGCCTTTGGATGCCCGCATACTTGTCGATGATGAACAACACGTAGCGGATGTCCACACAAGCGGCGCGCTGAAGCTGCGGGTTATAAGCGATATCCCCCGTCAGCCCTTCATAGTTCCGGTCGAAACCGATACCTATCAGTTCGCCTTGAGCATTGAACACCGGTGAACCAGAATTGCCTCCAGTATTATCGGTAGCCGTCACAAAGCAAACCGGCATACGTCCGTCGGACATGGCATACGGACCGAAATCTTTCGTGCGATATAATTCCTTCAGCTTATCGGGCACAATAAATTCAGGATTGTCCGGATCTTCTTTTTCCATCACCCCTTTCAGTGTGGTGTAATACAGATACTCTTCTCCATCCGCAGGTTCATACGAGCCTATCTTGCCGTACGTCAGGCGCAACGTAGAGTTGGCATCCGGATAGATAGCTTTCCCTTCCTTTTGCTTCAACGCCAGCATACCTGCCACCCACGTCTTGTGCGCACGGTTATAGGCATTGGTTTCGGCTTTCATCTCCTCGCCTGTCTTCCGATAACCTTCCTTTACCGAACGGGCATATTGCACCATCAGGTCATTCTTCAACTTATCCGCACCGGGATGCGCCAGGAATGCTTCCAATGCTTCGGGAGTGCTGAAGATTGAACTATCAAAACAAGCATCTACAAAGGCATCGGTATTCCCTCCGAACCGCTCGTTTACCACCTCAAAGATACCGATATGCTGAGCCGCAGGAACCAACCGTGCATAAAGGGCAATCAATTGCTTCGATACTTTCCGGTCCACTTCGGGACTGTAATCCTTATTGAAGAACTTCGCTCCCTCTGTCCGCAAGGCAGATACCGCTTCGTCTATCTCTTTCTTCTTTCCATTCTCCAAAGCTTTCAACAAACCGTCTGTATCAGGCACTTTCGAAAATTCCGTCCCCAACATCAACGCCTCATAAATGGCTTGCTGGTGATAAACGGCATCATGACGTTTGGCTACAATCTGCTTAATGGCATCGTAGGCTTGCTGATAGGCATCGTTTCCCGTCTCACGCCCGTATGCCAGCAAACGCTCTTGCTCTGCTTTCTTGCGGTCGAGCACTTTGAGGCGCACCAGCCCTTCGTTCATGCCAATGGCGTTCTTCCAATAGTTGGCAGACGAAGCATACTTAGCCGCATACTGGATGCGGGTCTTGGCATCCTTTGCCATTTCTTCACCCAATACCCGAAGCCGCACGCCCCGCACGGTATCGCGCATAAAGTTCGTGGTACTCATACGCTCTTCCACCTCATCACTAATCATGTAACGCCAATTGCGTCCGGGAAATCCCATCACAAACGTGAAGTCACCTTCCTTGATGCCGCCGGCATTGATAGTCAGATGCTTCTTCACCTTCAGAGGCACATTCTCGGAAGAATACAAAGCCGGCTTCCCGTCTTTCGAGGCATAAATGCGGAAGATGGAAAAATCTCCGCAATGGCGTGGCCACATCCAATTATCGGTATCAGCACCAAACTTTCCGATAGACGAAGGAGGAGCACCCACCATACGGATGTCCTTATAAACGGTCTTGACGAACAGATAATACTTATTGGCACCATAAAACGGTTTCAGTTCGAGTACCGTAAAGTCATCGGTCTTTATCTTTTCTTTCTTGGCAAACCGAACCGCCACTTTCTCCAGATAGGAAGGCGAAAGATAATTCAGTCCTTCGGGGTCTTCGTCTTTCTTTAATTGTTCCAATACATAATTGGTCACATCAAGGATGCGGTCGATAAAAGTCACGGTCAGCCCTTCGCAAGGAAGCTCTTCGGCGTATGTCTTCGCCCAAAAGCCATCGGTCAGGTAATCGTGTTCTACAGAACTGTGTTGCTGGATATAACTGTACCCGCAATGGTGATTGGTAAGCACCAGCCCTTCCGCCGATACCACTTCGCCCGTACAGCCTCCGCCAAAGTGAACCACCGCATCTTTCAGGCTGATGCCCTCAGGACAATACACCTTATCAATGCTGATGTCCAGTCCCAAATCTTGCATCACCGCCGCATTCTGTTTCTTCAGGTCGGTCAGCATCCACATGCCTTCATCGGCATGAGAAACCAAAAAGCAAGCGGAAAAAAATGTTATCAATAGGGATTTTCTCATAATGCTTATAAAAAAATCACCACAGATTACACAGATTATTTTAATTGACAATTATCATAATCACGTATGAATAACATAAATAATCTGTGTAATCTGTGGTGAAAAAACTTATTCTACAATCGTCATTTCATCAATCAGGTTCTTGCATCCGCCCAATTTCTCCACGATAAACAATACATAGCGAATATCTACGGCAATGCAACGCTGAAGGTTGTTATCGAAATTGATGTCACCCGAAAGCGACTCCCAGTTGCCGTCGAATGCAGCGCCAATCAACTCACCGTTACCGTTCATCACCGGTGAACCGGAGTTACCGCCCGTAATGTCGTTTGTAGTCAGGAAACAAGTCGGCATCTCCCCGTTGGGCAAAGCATAGCGTCCGTAATTCTTTGTAGCGTAAAGTTCTTTCAGCTTCGCCGGTACAACAAATTCCGGATTATTGGGGTCTTCTTTCTCCATTACACCCTTCAACGTAGTATAATATTTATAATGTACGCCATCCTTCGGGTCATACGATTTCACATTACCGTAAGTCAGACGAATGGTGAAGTTGGCATCCGGAGCTTTCGGCGTAGGAGCGTACATCTCGCACAAGCCGCGCACATAAGTCTTGTGCAACAAGTCGATATCACCACAAGCCTTGTCGTATGCTTCATACAATTTTTTCATCATCTCGTTCTTAGCGGTCGAATACTGGATAGCCAAGTCCTTATCGATAGCTTCCAGTGTCGGATTAGCCACGAACGCATCAAAGTTCTTCTGATTCGAGAAAATGCTGGTATCATACAACGCGTCAATATAAGCATTGTAATCACCGTTATATTTCGTCTTAATCGTTTCATAGAAAGCGGGAAGCGCATCCGCCGGAACGCTCTTTGCATAAAGCGGAATCAGGACCTTAGCCACCTTGCGGTCCACCTCATGGTCATAATCCTTATTGTGCACGTTGGCATATCCTTCTTTCAGTTGTTCGAGCGCTTTCTCAATGTCTTTCTTCTTATTCTTTTCGAGTGCAGTTTTCAGGTTATCGAAAATCAGGTAAGTAGCGCCAAACTCGATACCAGAACGGAAAGTCTCGGTGAAATAAGTCAGCTGTTTGGCAAGCGGAGTCACCCGAGTCACATACTCATCGATTTTTCCTACTACCGAAGCATAATCGGCATTGTTCTTTTCCTTGGCAAACTTAGCGAAGTTGGCTTCCTGCTCTGCCTTGGTTTCCAACACACGGTTGTCGACGATAGCCTTATTCATTCCAATCGAATTTTTCCAATAGTTGCTGGAAGAAGCAAACTTGCTGGCATACTGGATACGTACCTTATCACTTGCTGCCATTTCCTTGCGCAACACTTCCTGACGTGCCTCGCGCACCTGAATGCGCGGTGTATTGGTTCCGTCCATGCGGAGTTTCACCTCGCTTTGGGTCAGATAGCGGCTGGTGCTTCCGGGAAATCCCATAATCATGGCATAGTCGCCTTCCTGCAATCCTCTCAACGAGATGGCAAGATGCTTCTTTACCTTTAAAGGCACATTTTCGGCACTATAAGGCGCAGGGTCCCCGTTCTTGTCGGCATAGATACGGAACATCGAGAAGTCGCCCGTATGGCGGGGCCACATCCAGTTATCCGTTTCACCTCCGAACTTACCGATAGACGAAGGAGGAGCAGCCACCATACGCACATCGCTATAAGTCTTGATGAAGAACAAGTAAAATTTATTACCTTGATAAAAAGGAAGTGCCTGTGCCGTGATGCCGGGTTTGCCTTTCAGGTCACTCTTCTTCAGTTCTTCATCGGCCAGTTTTTTTAAATATTCCGAACCAAACGAATTCAATTCTGTCACCTTCCCGTCTTTGATGTCCTGGTTCACCTTATCAGTCACATCAACAATACGCTCTACAAACTTGAAAGTCAATCCCAGAGTAGGAAGTTCTTCAGCACGGCTTTTCGCCCAAAACCCATCAGTCAGGTAATCATGCTCCACCGAGCTATGCTGCTGGATAGCATCGTATCCACAATGATGATTTGTAAGAATCAAGCCTTCGGGCGAAATGATTTCACCCGTACATCCGCGCCCGAAAATACCTACGGCATCTTTCAAAGCCACATGATTCGGACTATAAATATCATCCACGCCTATCTTCAAACCTTGTGCCTTCATACGGTCGGCAAGGTTCTGCTCCTGCATCAGCTGGAGGAGCCACATTCCTTCATCGGCTTTCGCCGGCGCAAATACCGCACAAATCAGTGCGAATGCCAAAAGTTTCAGTTTTCTCATGTCGTTGTTATCAATTTAACTGTTTATTATTTCTTTCTTTTTTCTAATCAGCGAACAAAGATAGCGAAAAAAGCGTTTCCTGCATCTACATTCAGTAATAATCCTCTATTAAGTTTAATTTTTGATAATTTATTTCCATGAAAATAGTAAACGTTATACATTTGCCACACAAATCTTATAAGGCTTATATCTATGCATAAATGGTATTTGTTTCTACTATGTTGTACAATACTCTGCACCTCGTGCGGTAAAAAATACAAAATAGAAGGTGTATCTTCTGTTTCGAGTCTTGACGGTAAAATGCTTTTTATCAAAGTCCCTTCAGGTGACAAGCTGGTCAGCATCGATTCGGCAGAAGTGATACATGGCCTTTTCAAAATG
Source organism: Bacteroides sp. An269 (assembly GCF_002159755.1). Lineage (NCBI taxonomy): Bacteria > Pseudomonadati > Bacteroidota > Bacteroidia > Bacteroidales > Bacteroidaceae > Bacteroides > Bacteroides sp. An269. The sequence goes on along the minus strand of NZ_NFJG01000085.1, from coordinate 7,787 downwards.
GAAGGCAAGGTCGACTCTACGGTCGTAGCTTCCCTCTTTATGGATGACAAGTGCATCATGCCGGTAGTCATTGAGAAAGGAAACATCGACATCAATATCAACAATGCCGGCTTTACACTGAAAGGAACTCCCTTAAACGACAGCTTCAACGAATTTATCCTGAAACGTAATTCGCTAAGCGACCGTGCCGATGAAGTGGAGCATCTGGAAGCACGCATGATATTGGATGGAAAAGACCCTGCAGAAGTACACCGTGAAATAGAGAAGCAACGCAACCAGGTGGCCACACAAATAGACAGCCTTGCCAAGACATTCATACAGACTAACTACGACAACGTATTGGGACCGGAAATATTCATCATTCTGTGTTACGGCATGCCTTATCCCGTATTGACTCCAGTAATGCAAGACATCATCAACGAAGCCCCAGCCTCGTTCAAAGAAAACCCTATGATAAAAGAATTCATTTCAATTGCCAAAAGCAATATGGACAATTGATTTTTACGTAAACAGCCAATACAATACATACCCCGGAAAAATGAATATATACTGCATCGGCAGTTGAATATAACTGCATCGGCGATTGAATATAACTGCATCAGCCTACGGATATATACTGCATCAGCAAACACAGTACTAGTGTGTGTTTCAACTCGCCGGATTGGCTAATTTCAGATGCGTACCTTTGCACCAGCCAGATACTAAATGACTAGGTTCTGAATAGTTTTACAAATGGCATCCAATACCTAAAACCTAGAACCTAGTCAATCAAAAAATAGCCTAAAAACTTAGAAGCTGTTTTTGAATTTCTCCAAAAAGTTTTTCTTGGCTTGATGTATCCGTTTTCGTGTGTGCTTTGGGCGATTTTTTGGTCCTTTTCGCTCCTGTTCTTCGTCAGATAGCCCGCTATCTTCCTCATCACAGAAGCAAAAATGCCTCAAAAACTCATCCCAAATCATCGCACGATAAATTCAAAACAGCTTCTTAGAAGCTTTATTTTTCCTATGCTACTTTCTCCAACCGCTTCATCACCGAGAAGATGAACAAGGCAGCCAAGAGACAGAGTACCATCAACGTACCCCATACCACATAAAGCGGCATATCTCCCCATAACCAAGAAGCCACCGAAGTGAGGTAATTACCGATAGCCGTAGCCACGAACCAACCTCCCATCATCATACCCTTATACTTAGGAGGAGCCACTTTCGACACGAACGAAATACCCATCGGAGAAAGAAGCAACTCGGCAAACGTCAATACCAGGTAAGTCGATACCAGCCAGTTGGGCGATACAAACGAAGCAGTTCCCGCCTCAATAGCCTGAGCCTGCTCGGTAGGACAAAGCAAACCGACCGAAGCAGCCAACATCAGCACATAACCGCAAGCAGCCACCAACATACCCAAACCGATTTTACGCGGAGCCGAAGGCTCTTTGCCACGTGCTGCCAACGAACCGAATATCGCCATAGATACAGGCGTAAGTGCTACGACAAAGAACGGATTGAACTGCTGGAAGATAGGCGCATCCACCGGAGTGCTTGCAGGAAGTGCGACGTACTGATAACCCAAGAAGCACATTGCCAGAAAGATGACCACACACGAAACAAGCTTGCCTTTGCCTGTTTTCGACTGGAAAAACGAGAACAGGGCATAAACGATGAATATCACCGCCACCAGGTTCCATACGCTGAACATCATGCTTTCCAATCCTTCCGAGCTGCGTGCGGTAAACTGCTTGGCAAAATAAGTCAATGTCAAACCGTTCTGATGGAATGCCATCCAGAAGAAAATCACCACGGCAAATACCAGACACAGTGCCACGATGCGCTCTTTCGTCTCACGCGGCGAAAGCTCCTCGTGCTTTTCTGCCGCAGCAGCACCCTTGCCTGCTTCTTTCACACTTCCCCCTTCCACGTGGCGGAACGTGCTACGGAACCCGTAATAGATAGCCATGGAAACAATCAGCGAAACACAAGCCACGCCGAACGCAAAGTGATAGGAATCGTTCGCACTTACACCCAGGCTGTTCTGCGCATACTTCATAATCTCGACCGCTGCTGTCGGAGCAAAAAGCGCACCGATATTAATCGCCATATAGAAAATGCTGAACGCCGAGTCGCGCCGTTTGGCATACCGGGGATCATCGTAGAGGTTGCCTACCATCACCTGCAGGTTTCCTTTGAAAAGTCCCGTACCGCAACTGATTACGACCAGTGCGGCAAACATCGCCACCAGCCCCAATGTGCTGCTTCCCATCGGCAGGGCAAGTAATACGTAACCAGCAAACATCGCAATGACGCCCACCGTCACCATACGCCCATAACCGAACTTATCGGCAAGAATACCTCCTATAAACGGCAAGAAATAAACTAAAGCCAAAAACATGGCGTAAATGTTGCCGGCTGTACTCGGCGACATGCCGAAATTGTCCATCAAGAACAAAACGAAGATAGCCAGCATTGTGTAATAGCCGAAACGTTCGCCCGTATTGGCGAGCGCCAGCGCATAAAGACCTTTAGGTTGTCCTTCAAACATACATAAAACTATTTTAGATTAATAAAAAAACATTATTCCACCGACAAAGGTATGAAAATTACTTATTTTTGCAAAGGAATAAGCACCATACGTTATGAAAAAGATTGTTTTAGCTATCGATTCGTTCAAAGGATGTCTCACATCGGAAGAAGTGGAGCAATGTGTAGCAGAAGAAATACATCGCCTCCACCCTCAATGCCAAACCGTAGCCATCCCTATTGCTGACGGAGGAGAAGGTATGCTCGACACACTGATAAATGCCATGCAAGGACAAATCATTTATACCCGTGCCCACGACCCACTCATGCGAATGCGTACAACACGCTACGGCATACTGGGCAATCAACAAACCGCTGTTATCGAAATGGCGGAAATAAACGGCCTGACCACACTCTCTCCCACCGAACGGAATCCGATGGAAACCAGCACATACGGTACGGGAGAACTGATAAAGGAGGCTTTGGAAAAGGGATTCCGACGGTTTATTATCGGTATCGGAGGAAGTGCCACCAACGATGCAGGCATGGGCATGATGCAGGCACTCGGTGCACGGCTCTACGATAAAGAAGGAAACGAATTGGGACAAGGAGGGAAAATCATGAAACACATCGCACGTATTGACCTCGATCTCCTGCATCCGGCTCTGAAGGAAACAAGTTTTACCGTAGCTTGCGATGTACAGAATCCTTTCTACGGGCCACAAGGAGCCGCCTATGTCTTTGCCCGGCAAAAAGGAGCTACCGACGAACAAATACATCTGCTGGACAAAGGGATGCAACATCTCGCCCGTCTCATCGAACAGGATTTTCACATCTATATAAATAAGGTAAAGGGAGCGGGAGCTGCCGGAGGGCTTGGCGGAGCCTTCCACGTATTGTTGAAAAGCCGGCTTCAATCGGGTATCGAATTACTGTTGGACACCGTAGGATTCGATGAACAAATCAAAGATGCCGACCTCGTCATCACCGGAGAAGGCAAGGCAGACCGCCAGACTTGCGAGGGAAAGGTTCCTGCAGGAGTACTGAAAAGAGCGACAAAAGCCGGCATTCCTACCCTTCTGCTGGCAGGAAAGACAGAAGACCGCGACTTATTGGAAAAGATGGGGTTCTGCCAACTCATCCAAATCTCACCCGACACGTTGTCTCCCGAGCAAGCCATACAACCGGATATTGCACGGGAAAACATCCGCAAGGCTACGCAATGTGCATTCAAAACAATGCAGCCACTTCCGCCCGCGCCTCACGTATCAGGTCATCAGGAGCAAGCTTGATTTGCAGCCCCCGTACGCCTGCACTTACATAAATAAAAGGAAAATCCAGGCAGGTCTTATGAATATACGTCGGGAAATGCTTTTTCATCCCGATAGGCGAACATCCACCGCGTATGTAACCCGTAAGCGGAAGCAATTCCTTTACAGGTATCAAATCACACTTCTTATTACCCGAAACCTTTGCCGCTAATTTTAAGTCGACTTCATGCTCGCCGGGAATCACACAGACAAAATACCCGCTCTTATCGCCGTGCAACACCAAGGTCTTGAATACACATTCGATGTCTTCTCCCAACGATGCCGCCACATGCACGGCACTCAAGTCGTTCTCGTCCACTTCGTAAGGAATCAGTTCGTAAGGCACTTTTGCCTTATCCAGCAAGCGTGCCACATTGGTCTTGTTAATTTTCATAAGCAATTTCGTTTGAATCTCACCACAGAAGACACAGAGTGCCACAAAGGAACACAGAAGAATAGGTCAATTAAACAATATGCCAATGTGAAAATAAATTAGCACATTGCCCTATTATTCATTGGCACATTAAAATAGAATCTGTATGCCTCTGTGGTGAAAATATGCACAATTTCATACCACACATGGTATCATTCTTAATTCTTCATTCTTAATTCTTCATTCTTAATTCTTCATTTACCTTCAGTTCTTCCTTCAAAAACTTAGGCGTATAACCTTTCGGACTCAGTGCCACTTCTTCGGGCGTGCCGGTAGAAAGCACCTCGCCTCCTCCCCTTCCGCCTTCGGGTCCCATATCAATGATATAATCCGCCATTTTAATGACGTCCAGGTTATGCTCAATGACAATCACCGTATTGCCCTTGTCCACCAGACGGTTCAGCACGTTCATCAGCACCCGGATGTCTTCGAAGTGCAAGCCTGTGGTCGGCTCGTCCAGAATATACACGGTCTTGCCTGTATCGCGTTTCGAAAGTTCGGTGGCGAGCTTCACACGCTGGCTTTCGCCTCCCGACAAGGTGGTGGAGGGCTGTCCCAGCTTGATATAGCCCAACCCTACTTCCTGCAACACCTTAATCTTATTCAGAATCTGTGGCACGTTTTCGAAAAACTCTACCGCACGGTTGATGGTCATATCCAGCACATCGGCAATCGACTTTCCTTTGAAGCGCACCTCCAGAGTCTCGCGGTTGTACCGCTTGCCGTGGCACACCTCACAAGGCACCAGCACATCGGGCAAGAAATTCATCTCAATGGTCTTGTAACCGTTTCCTCCGCATGCCTCGCACCTGCCTCCTGACACATTAAACGAAAAGCGTCCGGGCTTGTATCCGCGCATCTTCGCTTCGGGAAGACTTACAAAGAGATTCCGGATATCGCTGAACACGCCCGTATAGGTAGCCGGATTGGAACGCGGCGTACGCCCCAACGGCGACTGGTCGACATTGACCACCTTATCAATGTATTCCAGCCCTTCGACGGCATCGTAAGGCAACGGGTCTTGCAACGAACGGTAGAAATGTTGCGAGAGAATGGGCTGCAAGGTATCATTAATCAACGTAGACTTGCCGCTTCCGGAAACCCCGGTCACGCAAATCAGCTTGCCCAACGGAAATTCCACATCGACATGCTTCAGGTTGTTTCCCCTCGCTCCCCGAATCCAAAGCGATTTCCCGTTTCCTTCCCGACGCTTGGCAGGCACTTCGATTCTCATTTGCCCGTTAAGGTATTGCGAGGTCAGCGTACTGGTCTTCAGCATCTCAGCTGGGGTTCCGGCGAAGACCACTTCCCCACCCAGCCGTCCGGCTTTCGGTCCCATATCGACAACATAATCAGCCGCAAGCATCATGTCCTTGTCGTGCTCCACCACAATGACAGTATTTCCCAAGTCGCGCAATTCCTTCAACGAATTTATCAGGCGGATATTGTCGCGCTGGTGAAGCCCGATGCTCGGCTCATCGAGGATATACAACACGTTTACCAGTTGCGACCCTATCTGCGTGGCAAGGCGGATGCGCTGGCTCTCGCCTCCCGAAAGGCTGACTGAAGAACGGTTGAGCGACAGGTAATCCAACCCCACATCCAGCAGGAACTTCAGGCGGGTACGGATTTCTTTCAAGATTTCCGCTGCAATCAGGCGCTGCTTCTCTTCCAGAAAAGGCTCCACATGCTGCAGCCATGCATACAGCTCGCTGATGTCCATCGTTGCCAATTGATAGATATTCTTATCGTGAATGCGGAAATGCAACGCCTCCTTATTCAGCCGCGCCCCCTTGCATTCGGGACATACATCGGTCTTGGCAAACTGGTCCGCCCATTTCTGTGCGGTAGCCGAAGCATCACGGTCCTGCATCAGCTGGATATATTTGACAATTCCCTCGTACGTCACAAAATAATCGGACGAAGCATGTATCAGGGAATCTTTTATCTTCAGACGTTCGTCGCATCCGTACAATATCTCGTTAATGGCATCCTCGGGCAACTGGTTGACCGGCGTCTTCAGATTTGCATCATACCGTTCGAGCAAGGCATCGATTTGCCAGAATATCATGCCATTCTTATACTTTCCCAGGGGAGCAATCGCCCCTTCGTAGACCGAGAGGGAACGGTTGGGAATCACTTTGTCCACATCTATCAGATTGACGTAGCCCAACCCCTTGCAACGCGGGCACGCACCCTGAGGCGAATTGAAAGAGAAATTATGAGGAGCCGGCTCCTTGTACGAAAGTCCCGTGACGGGACACATCAGCCGCTTGCTGTAATGGCGTACGTTTTCGGTCTGCGCATCGAGTATCATCAGCAGCCCGTCACCCTGCTGCATCGCCGTAGCCACGCTCTGTTTCAAGCGTTTTTCCTCTTTGTCCGTCACCACGGTCTTATCGATAACCACCTCGATATCATGGTTCTTATAACGGTCCAGCTTCATGCCATGCACAATTTCCTTCACCTCTCCGTCGACCCGCACATACAGGTAGCCTTTCTTCCGCACCTGTTCGAAAAGTTCTTTATAATGCCCCTTCCGAGTACGCACCAACGGTGCCAGGATATAAATCCGTTTTCCTTTATAGTCGCGCCGGATAAGGTCGAGAATCTGTTCTTCGGTATACTTCACCATCTTTTCGCCCGACAAATACGAATAGGCTACTCCGGCACGCGCAAAGAGCAGACGCAAGTAGTCGTAAATCTCGGTAGTGGTACCTACGGTAGAACGAGGATTCTTATTCGTGGTTTTCTGCTCAATGGAGATCACCGGACTCAACCCCGTAATCTTATCCACATCGGGCCGCTCCATTCCTCCCAGGAAATTGCGGGCATATGCCGAAAAGGTTTCGATGTAACGACGTTGTCCCTCGGCAAAGATAGTGTCAAAAGCCAATGATGACTTCCCGCTCCCACTCAGACCTGTAATGACCGTCAGGCTGTCGCGGGGTATATCTACATCTATATTCTTCAAGTTGTGCACACGGGCACCCTCTACACTGAGCGTTTGGTTTTCTTCTTTCATACTTAACAGGTGATATATCCTCGCAAAGATATAAAAACCTTACCGAACTGCCATACTCCGCAAAGAAAAAGTAACAAATGCCGCAAGGCTTTTCATGGCTGTGACGGCCGACATGCTCAACATGCCGAACAATGTAGGGATAAAATACTTCTTGAACAGTGTAAATACTTTCACAGTACCTAAATCAATAGCATCTCTTTTCATTTTCTTATCGTTTTATGTTTATTGTCATGTTATTCGACAAACAAAAAGCCGGATAAGGTGATTGGTTTTACCCAGTCATCTTATCCGGCATATTATCTGCCCTCCGATGAGGATTACAAAACGCTTTCTTTCGTAATTTCGCTGCAAAGGTGGGTCAAAGATTTGGAGTATGCAAAATTCTGGCTGATTTTTTTTCAAAACAGTTTCTTCTATGTTGTAATCCAAATATCCAGAGAATTTTTTTATTTTATTAAAGGTTTTCATTAGCTTTGTAATCAAGGAGTTGAAGAGGATGCAAGCTC
>NZ_NFJG01000084.1:0-19879 GCF_002159755.1 Bacteroides sp. An269 | reverse complement strand
ATAACTCTTTGGGGGCTTGCCGCGTATGCTCGTCTATTTCCGTCAGATACCGCAACCAAAGTACCGCCATTTTCTTGCCTTTGAAATCTTGTGGCTTGAATTTGGGAAGTTCTACGAAGATGAAGCGCAGCCCTTCAATCACCTTGTCAGTATGTTCCACCTGCACGATTTTATAGTCGTGGTAAGCCTCCGGCACATCCGGCAGGAAGATGTCATTCACCAAGTTAAGCGAATACACGGGCTGGAGCAGTTCGTATTTGCTCTCTCTGCCTCCAAGCTGGCGCACGTATGCCTTCGAAGCGTTGAACAACACGCGCTGCATGAATGCAGGAGACCAAAGCATCTGCATCTCTACCAGAAACTGCCTGCCCATTTTGTCTTTGCAGCGCACGTCTACGATGCTGTTCTTTTTCAGCGGCGTTTCCGGCACCAGTTCCGGTGTCAGGTATTCGATTTCCGCAATCTCCTCTTCGGGCTCATCAAAAGGCAGCAAGGCATTGAGCAGGCTGATGACCAAGTCGGGGTGTTCGCCGAAAACTTTCTTGAAAGTCAGGTCGGCTTTAGGGTCCAAATATCTCATGTACGTAGTTAATTAGGGTTTGCCACAAAGGTAATGATATATTTTATAAAATGCAATAGATTATAGCCAACCAGAAATGGACTGTGAATATCGTCAAAGCGTTTTTTGCAGGAGCGTATCATAGTCCACAGACATGAAGGCAACAGCAAAAGACACAGGCTTTCGGACATTTTCTTCCTGCTGTAAGAACAAAAGGGACAACCGGCGTGTTCTATCTATAGAACCAATTAAAAACCAATAAGTAATGAAAAAATTAGCATTCTTGACAGTACTTGCCCTATTCGTGACAAGCTGCCACAACGATGACACTCCGGTAGCTCCCGAAAACCCGACATCCGACCTGATCAGTCCTGCCATGTACATGGGCATATTCACCCGTGACGGGAACAAACCTTTTACAGGAGTACTGAGCGTAGCTCCCTGCAACGAAAGCACATCCATTTATTATGGAAATTATGTAAACCAGAAACTGACACCCTTCCATGGATATTATTTCATCAAAGACGGTTCCGTTTATCCCAATGCAAACAACCAGGAAGTAAGCCTGCCTGCCGGTACATACGACATGATTTATTGGGGTACGCCTCAGTATACCGAACCCATTTACGCTTATCCGAATGTACGAGAACCCAACTACAGCATCGGTGAAGACTTTGCCCAACAAGACTTCAGCCTGCTTGCCATTTCCAATGACACGACCTATTATCCCACTTTCGACCTCGTGCATGCCCGCCGCCCGGTAAATGTCGGGACAGAAGACCTGGACGCAGACCTGCACCGGGTAGTGAGCGGATTGAAAGTAACCTTAAAAGGGAACAACGGAAATGCACTAAGCAATAGTATCACAAACGTAGAAGTACGCGTAACACGTATTGCTGAAAAGTTAAACTTCTATTCAGCCCAACCCGAAGGCAAATCCTGCACAGTAGCTTTCCCGCTGGTCCGCTCCGATGACAATACAGAAATGAGCAACGGCACCGTGATGCTATTCCCTTCTTTCGGCACACCCGAACTCCAAGTCTTCATCACATTGACCAACGGAAAGGTCAAGACATTCAAACAAACACTGAATGCCCCACTGGAAGCCAATAACAAGTTGACACTTGCTATCAGCATCGGCAATATCTTGGAAGAAGAAGATTCGGGCAGCTTCACCGTTGACGAATGGAACGAATCAAACGAAGAAATCAATGTCCCTATTCTGGAATAATACGGTATTAAGAAACATTTGGTTTTGCATGTAAGTCATATCGTTTTTTCAGAAGGCATACTTTTATGTTCTCGATATCAAAACCGTATGGTTTTGAATTGGAAACCGTACGTTCTCGATATGGAAACCGTACGGTTTTCATATGAAAACCATAAATAGAAGCTGGATGAAACGATAATGTAATCCAAATACGGAAACGACTGTTCCGAGGAGAAATAAAAAACAGATGAGGAATACACTTACCCGACAAAGCAATATATTCATGTTGAATATCCGCAAACATCCCATGTAGGGGCGTATCGCATACGCCCGAATACGCCAACTAATCCACGTGGATGTCTTCAGGGCGTATGCGATACGCCCCTACAAGGCAATTGGGTGAAATGCGGATATTCAAATTTTTTATTCTATGCATGCCCATTGAATACGGACATAAAAAACAGAGGCAGACTTCACAATCTGCCTCTGCCTATAAATCTCAGCATATCTATGCTGAAACACGCAGGTATAAAATCAGCAAACTTCTCATTGTGGCGCACTGTCGTATACCGACTGCAAGGTGTATGATGCATCCTCGGTAAAGATGCCCCGTTTCATCACGTCAATCACTTCCTGAGCATTATTCAGCATCTCGCCTGTAGCGTGATTGAAAAGTGCCCATGATTGTGTTCCGGTTCCGTCTCCTCCTGCATCCCAATAAAATGGAGGCATCCCATAATCTTTCGCTGCCTTACATACATATTCCAAGTAATACAAACGGAACGATTCCGACAAGTCATCCGCACGGTGTACGCATCCCATCTCGCCGATATAGGCAGGAATACCTTGGTCGATGAACGTTTCTTTCATCTTGGCAAACTGTCCGGTCACATTGTCTTCATCACCCCAATCCGCTTTCAGCGACGGGTCTGCGGTATGCCCCCATTGCGAATAAATATTGTCGGCATTCTCGGTATAGTCTATCGGGTCGTAAAAGTGAACGGCTACCATCAGCCGGTTATCCACCACATCCTGCGGCAAGACAAAGTTTTCTACCGTCAGGTCGATGTTTGTCACATACCCCGGCACGCCCAGGTAACGGGTCTGGTTGTTTCCACCCGTAGCACGCACGGCATCTACAAACACCTGATTCCATTCATTCAGTACGGCATATTGTCTGCCGCCATCCGTACGGTTGTCTCCCCAGCCCCAACTTCCGTCATGGATTTCGTTCATGGCTTCGAACACCAGGAAGTTTCCTTTGTCTGCAAATCGGTTGGCTATTTGGGTCCACATGGCAGCCAGCTGTGCCTTTACCGCACTATTGACCGTCTCATCCGTTGCCGCATCCTTGATATCCAGCCAATACTGGCTGTTCACACCATCGTGGTGAATGTTGATAATGGCATTCAGTCCGGCACTCTCGGCATAGCCTACCACTTCTGCCACCCGGTTCAAGTAAGTCTCGTCGATGGTATAATCGGGAGCTTCGCCCACATGTCCCAGCCATGTAACCGGAATACGGACAGAAGTGAAACCGGCATTTGCCAAAGCATCAAACAAGGCTTGCGTGGCAGCCGCATTTCCCCAAGAGGTCTCATCTGCCACTCCATTATTATGTGCATCCAACTGATTGCCTAAGTTCCATCCCAGTCCCAGACTGGCTGCTATTTCCAACGGCGTTTCTCCCGACACGGCTGCAGCCTGTCCGGCAGCCTGTGTTACAGTAACGGTTTCCGTCAAGTCGCCTAACGTAAACGTAATAGTCCCGGTGCGTTCCGCGCCGTGATTGGCAGATACGGTAAAATGCAAGGTATATTCCGTCATTGCCCGCGCATCGGTCACTTCTGCCTCAGCTATCCACGAGTCATTGATTGTATAGGCATAATCGCCATTGGTGGTCAGCGTAATGCTCAGCGCACCTCCTGCCGCCGGCATATCGTATGCAGTCTGTGCCACAATCAAACCGTCTCCGGCAGTCTGTGTCACCTGCACCGAAGCTGTAAAGCTTCCAGCTACCACCGAAAGCGTAGCCACGCGGTCATCGGTTTCCGAATTAGCATCTACCGTTACATTGTAGGTATAAGTCCCTCTTTCGGTTACACTCACGAATGACACGTTGCACCAAGTCTGATTACTGGTCACTTGTGGTTCAACCGAAGACAAGACAGAAAGCGTGAGTGTGTCACCGGATTTAGGGAAAGTCATTTCCGTAGCAGAAATTTGCGTTTCTCCCGTATAGCCTCCGCCTTCGTCATCCGAACAAGAAGCAAACAAGGCTATCCCCGTCAGCAACAGAAAGAATAATGTCAGATAATTTCGCATAGTTTTCATAGGTTAATCATTGATTAGTAGAAAGGCGCAGGCCCATGCAGTTCTATCCGCATACACCTGCGCCCACAAATATTACAGAATAGAAAGATTATCAATCGTAACCGTTACGGCATCCGGATTTTCTATATCGCTGAACATCTCCTGAAAATCAATGCAGAACACAATGACACCATTGTAAGCTGCCGAAGGGCTGTAGCGAATCATATAAGTACCGTCACCCTGTACGGTTGTCGTACCTTGACCTTCGCCTACCGACGGCCACCAGCCGTCAGCTGTACACATCAGTTGGGCGGTATAGGCATTGGTTGCAGCCGCACCGGTCAGTCCACTGATTGTAAACGTCAGCTCCATTGAATAATCGAACACAATGGAAGCTGGGTCAAACGGTTGGTTGGAAGCCGTGGAACCATACATGTTATACAATTCGATACGGAAATTATTCGTAGCTTCTTCCAGATGCCCACAAACAATTTTGCTATTGTCTACGGCAATCTCCGTAGCCGTCGGCGTACCGCTTCCGCTACCGGCATTCGGCAAGAAGTGGTAAGCCAAGTATTCGTCTTTCTCCGTACTGCGGTTGCCTAACCACATACCCATCACGCTGTTTCCTGCCGTCTCAATGCTCAAGATACGCAATTGGTTTTCTGCCGTAGCACTGAACATGATGTCACCGCCACCGATATGATAAGTCGGCACACCGGCACTGAACGTATAGATACCGTCTTCATCCAAGGTATAAGTACCGCTGGTAGTCGTTCCGTCCGGCATTTCGAACGTATAAGTCATATCCGCCGAGTTCAGTGTCATACTCAGGTTTTCCAATCCGTCTACTACCGTAGCCCAGTCGGGATAATTGCCTGCGGTAAAGTTGTTCATCAGACTTCCGTCCAGATTAGCCCAGTCAAACGGCACATCAGGCGACATGGTCCACTTGATTTCGCTTGTAACCACTTCTGAAACCATATCCTGCCAGCCGTCGGGCAAAGTAGGTTCGGGGTCGGGCTGGTCTTCGGGCACATAATTGTCAGCATATTCTTTCGATACGAAATTCCATATCAGCCACCAGGGTCCTTCACTGTTGTCACGCATCACACCGATACGCAGGTGGTTTTCGTCCAGTTCCAATAGTTGCAGGTCTCTGCGCCAGTTGGTCGTACGGTCGCTCCAGCTTGGCGTGTGCAACAAGTCGCAATCGGTAAAGGTAATGGTATGCGAGTCGGTATTCAACATAAATGTACCGGTCTGAGTCTCATCCGATGAAGAATTATACACCGTCACATTTGCACCGCCTTGCAAGTTGAACGTCATGGTGCTTTCCCAAATGGCATCATCGCCCGTATGTCCCACTCCCGGATCCCAATTGGCAGTCCAGTTATTCCAAGTCACCGTACCCGAAGGATCGGCGTATGTCAGTTCACCGGCTGCAAATCCGTATTCTCCGTTATCGAAAATCCAGGTTTTCTCCTGATCTACCCCTCCGGTCAGATACGTCCACAGGTCATCATTCACAAAGCCGGCATAGAAGTCGTCAATGGTAAAAGTCGCAGTAGGACCATAAACCACACCACCGCGGGTCTGCACACCGAAACGCACTTCGTATTCTCCTTCGAAAGGCATCTGCAAAGTCACTTCGGCTCCTTGTGCACGCCCTTGCGGATGTTCCCAGCATACCTGATAACTGGAAGGCATCAGGCTTCTCAAATAAACGATATTCGGATTTTCCAAATCGTGAGTAATGGTATAGGCAATGCCTTCTACCAAATCTTCAGAAGCTACATCCGGAGCTTCCAAGTCGTATGAATCGGGCGTACAGGCAGCTGTCATACCCATCAGCATCGCCAGCAGCGCCATTTGCAATGTATGTATCAGTTTATTCATAATGTTTCGATTTAAAAAATGGTTTGTTAGTTCTTAAGTTTCTGAATTTATCAGTTTTGTAAGCCTCGTCAACTCAAAAACTCAAAAACTTAAAAACTCAAAAACTTATTATTCACCAACCTGCATTTTGTTTCAATACACCGTTCGACAAGGTAATCTGATTGTTCGGAATCTGCATCAAACCTTGTTTGCTAGTGATATTTGAAGCCGTAACGCTTACATTATCCGGATTGCCACCACTAACTACTGATGTATTTCCCGCAATTTGAGAAGCGGCATAGTCCACACCTTGACGGAGCAAGTCCCAGTAACGCTGCCCTTCGAAAGCAAACTCCAGCATACGCTCGTTCATGATATTTTCCTGCGTAACGGATACCTGACGATAGTAAGTAGACAAAACCAAATCGCCGTTCTCGTCTTCTTCTGTAAAGGCACGCTGGCGTACTTGGTTCAAGTATTCCTGCGCATTGGAGCTTCCCAACTCAGCCGCCATGAGCAACACATCGGCATAACGCATTACCACAAAGTCCTGGTATTGGGAAACCATATAGTCGCCCCCGCTTCCCAATCCAGTGGTTTCATCGGTCAACGCCCATGCACCGGTCGATTCGTTCTGTTCCCATTTCGACATCGGAGTATATTTCTTAATGGTATAGCCTGTATATTCACGCTGGTCATTATAACCGTTTTCATAATTCGGGTCTTCGGCAATACCCTCGCTTAAAAGGTTCACCATAGACGCTTCACGACGTGTATCTCCGGTATTGTAAGCCGTCCACATTTTCGGATTGACCGTACAGATGCCCCAACCTCTTCCGTAAGGTGTCCAATACACATTGATACTACGAATGCCTACATTCACCAGCCAGCGGTTTCCATCATTGTTTCCGTTATAATCAGAAGTATAGTTAAACTTCTGTGCCAATACGGTTTCTTCATTGCCCCGACCGGCGTAAGTAGAATGTTGGGTATAACCGCTCGCAGCATCGCCTTCCCACCAAGTGGAAGCGGGCACCCACAAGTTCTTAAATTGCGGAACCAACGCATATTCGCCTGAAGAAATGACATCTTCCAAACCTTGCAACACAGAAGCACGGGTCACACCTTCTACACTGGGTTCCTTGCCATAATAACCGGTATAGAACAAATAGACACGGGCCAGCAGGGCTTTGGCGGCATACTGGGTGATATGCCCGTCGTTGTTCGCCGCATCGCTCTTCGGGTAAGCCGAAGCCGGAATGTTTTCAGCCGCATAAAGCAAGTCGCTGAAGATGACATTATATACTTCATCCGGTTCAGCCTGCGGTCGGTTCTCGTTCACCGGTTCGGTAAACAAAGGAATATTCCCCCATAAACGCACCATATCGAAATAGCACAAAGCACGCAGAGCACGACATTCACCCATGTAAGTACCTCTTGTCTCCTCACTTGTCCAAGAAATCTGCTCTTCATGCGCAATCAGTTCATTGCAACGGTACACAGCCGCATAATATCCCGTCCAATCCCCTTCGAAAAGATTCAAATCAGAAGGAGATTGCGTCTGGTCGAAACGGTCAATAATCTGATAATTACGGGCATCCGAAACGCCAGCCCCTCCAAAACACTCGTCAGCCATCAGCTCTGAAGCCATATAAAACGAAGTGCCGTTCGAAACCGTACTTTGCCACCCGTCATAGCATCCTATCAAAGCCCGGTATGCATCGCTTTCCGTCCGATAGAAATTGCCAGTAGTAGATTCTACTTTCGACTCCACATCCAAGAAATCAGCCGTACACGAAGTCAAGCCCATTCCAGCCAATCCCAATGCCATTATATAGATTTTATAGTTGTTCATATTCTTCAATTTTAAGATGATTCGTTAGAATTTCAAATTTACGCCCACCAAGAACGTACGCGGACGCGGATAATAGCCCAAGTCAATGCCCGATACCCAGTCAGAAGTACCGTAACCGATTTCCGGATCCATACCGTCATACTTGGTAAAGGTAAAGGCATTCTGTACTTGGAAGTACAAACGGGCCTGGCTAATAGCCTTCAGGTTGATGAGTTTCGCAAAGTCGTATCCGATGGTGATGTTGCTGATGCGCAGATAGTCGCCATCTTGGATATAGAGGTCTGAAAATTGCCAGTTGATATTGGTTTCCGTCACACGCGGAATGCGGTTGCTGGTACCTTCACCCGTCCAACGTCCCAAGATAGCCGAGGTATAGTTCGAATGGCTATTGGCATGATTACGGTAGCTTTGTACAATCTGGTTTCCGGCGGCTCCGTATGCGTTCAAGGCAAAATCGAAATTCTTATAACTGAATCCAATATTGAAACCATACGTAAAGTCGGGCGTACCGTTACCCAAGTCCACCTTATCGTTATCATCAATCACCCCGTTATGGTCTTGGTCTACGTAGATGACATCACCCGGCTGGACATCAGCTTGCAAGATGCCGTTCCCTGCTGCACGCCAATCTTCAATTTGTTGTTTGTTCTGGAATATGCCAGCTGTCTCAAATCCCCAGAAATAACCTATCGGATGACCGTTAGAAGCGCGATAAAATTCTGGAGTATTGTCATAAAGCATATTCACATCGCCATGAATGATACCGTCCTCAGTCGGTATATTTCCCACCTTATTCTTATTATACGCACCGTTGACACCTACATTATACTGGAAATCACTTCCGATTTGGTCGTTCCAAGTCAAAGCTAACTCGATACCGGTATTCTTTACATCACCGCCATTGATATACGGAGCGCCCGTACCTGCCGTAGCAAGAATCGGAGCTTCTACCAGCCAGTCTTTCGTGGTCTTGATATAGAAATCAGCGGTCAGGCTCAACCGGCTCCGCAAGAAACGTGCATCGATACCGATGTTGGTCTGTTCGGAAGTCTCCCATGTAACGTCTTCGTTGGCAAGGCGGCTGGGATAAGCGCCCCAATAGCCGGACTGGGCATCGGCTCCCACCTGATTGCCAAACAGGTAATACGTGTTGCTGGAAGTAATCGGAGCTGTATACTGGTAATTGTCAATGTTCTGGTTACCTACCTGACCCCAGCTGACACGGAGTTTCAAGAAATCCAACCAGTCGTGCGTATCTTCCATAAAAGCTTCGTTTGAAATCGTCCAACCGGCAGATACTGAAGGGAACACGCCATAACGGTTTCCACGAGCGAAACGGGAAGAGCCGTCGGTACGTACCGTAGCGTTAATCATATAAGTTTCTTTCCAGTTCCATCCGAAACGGGCAAAGTAAGAAACCGTACGCGTCTCATCATTCGGGTGACCATCCGCTCCCAGACCGTTATCCGCACTGGTAGCTGTACCGTTGTCGAGGTACGCATGATCCCAATCATCAAACCCATCTCGCAACATACCGGTAGTTCCTCTCAGGTAAGTACCTGAATAACGGCTCATTTCCATACCCAACAAAGCGTTGAACGCATGTTCGCCCACCGTCCAGTCGTAGGTTGCCGTATTGGTCCATGTCATCGTCAAGCCGTGCGACATGTTTTGGGCAGCACTGGTACGTGTATTGTTGAAACTATAAATAGAGAACTGGTACAACGGAGAGAAGCTGCGGTATTCGTTCGTTGTATATACAGCACCGAATACGGTACGGAACTTCAAGTTCTTAATGGGTTGCAATTCGGCATACACATTACCCGAGAAAGTCACGTCCTTATTCTCGTTATTGCTGTTGGTCATCATGCTTCCGTAAGGGTTGCCATCTGCATTATACCAATCCGAGTTGGTCGTATCGTTATAAGGTGAATCATAAATGTTGTTGTCGCTATAAATAGGCGCCAACGGGGAAGTACCGAACGCACCACGCAATGTATTATTATATTGATTACCTACTGAAATACCGTTGTTCATCTTATAAACGAAGCTGACCTGCTCTCCTACCTTCAACAAGTCGGAATCCTTGAAAAGCTTGTGTTCGGAATTGATACGGAAGTTGTAACGTTCGTAATTCGATACGTCCTTACCGCCTACGATACCTTCCTGACTCATATAGCCCAACGACATCGCGTAAGTAGAAGTTTCCGAACCTCCGGTAATGCCCAGCGTATAGCTTTGCGTCTGGGCATTGTTCTGGAACATCGAGTTCACCCAGTCAGTATCATACACATTGCCGTTCGCGTCGTAGATGCTTTCGAACGAACTCCAGTCGTAAGGCGCATTGCCCGAATTAATCGCCTGTTCGTCCATAATCATCATATATTCCTGTGCGTTCAGCATGTCCGCCTTACGTGCCTGGGTCTGCCAGCCATAGTAAGCATCAAACGAAATCTGCGCCTTGCCTGCCTTACCGCTCTTGGTGGTAATCAATACCACACCGTTGGCAGCCTGTGCACCGTAGATAGCAGCCGATGCAGCATCCTTCAACACATCGATGCTTTCGATATCGGCCGGATTCAACGTAGAGATATCACCGCCTACTCCATCAATCAGATACAGAGGAGAAGCATTTCCCACCGTACCCAAACCACGGATACTTACTTTCATCGATTCGCCCGGCTGACCAGAGGTAGACGAAATGTTCACACCCGGCGTCTGTCCTTGCATCGCCTGCAAGGGGCTGTTGGTATTCATCTTCGCCAGCGTCTCGCCTTTCACCTGCACCGTGGCACCGGTGACCAGCTTCTTTTTCTGAACGCCGTAACCTACTACGACTACTTCATCCAAAGTTTCCGAATCTTCTTCCATCACCACATTCAAGGTTTTCTGATTGGTAATTTGAATTTCTTGGGTCTTGAACCCGATGTAAGAGAATACCAACGTCTGGCCGGAAGCTACACTGACCGAATAATTTCCATCTAGGTCGGTAATAGAACCATTGGATGTTCCCTTCACCTGAACGCTGACGCCGATAAGCGGCAACTGGTCAGCGGCCGAAGTAACAACACCCGAAACAGTTAGATTTTCTTGTGAAGCCGGAGCGGCGTTCACACCACTTGCAGGGAAGCATAGAAGCATCGCCATTGCAAGAAAACACATGTGCACGAATGTGCACTTTCTGAATAAGTGTTTACTCATGGTACTTTGTTTAATAGTTAAAATTACATTATTCTACATGCCCCGATAGAATCGCACACATACGCTTTCTGCATCGAGAGCACCACAAATGTATTGCATATTATGAAAAACGGAGGGATGCATTTGTTTCCCGATAGGATATGATTTGTTTTTTCACCTATTTAATAACTTTTCAATCCCTACAACACATATATAAGCATCCGCCCACGCACGTATTTGCAAGTGCCGATGATGATACCTGCACAAGCCGGTGATTATATATGCGAACTTACCGGCACGGAAACGGCATCTTGTCACAAGATTCCCGCACGCTCTACTTCTTTTATCCAAAGCTCTGACATGCGCCGGTGTCCCGCAGGTGTAGGATGAATACCGTCCCATATCCAATATGTGTCCCGCGAAGAAGGTTCTTCACGCAAGAGGGTTTCGAACATTTCATCGTATGGCAAATACACCGCCTTGTACTCAACGGCTATCCGCTTCACAATGCGGACAAGGGTATGCACCAGACTATCACGCAAGGCAAATCCTTCCGATTCCTTCATCGAACCCGTGAAAGCCGTAAAGGGAGCACCCAGCACCAGCTTCAGGTTGGGATTGGCACGTAAAGAACGGTCGAGCAAGGCACGGTAACGCTTCTCCCACCCCAAGGTATCGAAAGGCTCGGCGTGCGGTCCTCCTATATAATAATGTATATCGTTCGTACCTACCAATACAGAAAGTATATCGGGCTTCAAGGCTATGGCATCTTCTTCCCACCGCTTCTCAAGGTCGGCAAGCGCATTGCCGCTGATGCCCCGGTTGAAGAACTCGTATCCCTTGCCGGGATATTTGCTCTGATAATACGAGGCACACAGATACATATACCCGCTTCCGTAGATGTGGTTCATGTCCCACAAGTTCCGCCCGGCGGAAGGCATCGCACTTCCGTCGCTATTTCCCCAATTCCCGTCGGTAATAGAATCGCCGATAAACAATATCCGAAGCCCTTGCCCATACATGGGGCAAAGGCAAGCCAGCCAAAGCAGGCAAATCCATATTCGTTTCATATCCTATCAGATTAAAGTCACACAAAAGTAATGATTCTCCTGTTTCACGCAAGACTTCCATCGCATCCTACAACATTTCATACCCCATTTAAAAACATCCTGCCCATAGGAAATACTGAGAATACCCTTCAAGAGACTGAAAAAAGATTATCTTTGCAAAAAAGAAAATCCAACTTCAAATCTAAACACACATACCATGCGAAACAAGAACATACTGACCTTTGCTTTGCTTGCCTTATTTTCACAGGCATTCGGACAAGGATACAAGAATCCGGTCATCCCGGGTTTTCATCCCGACCCCAGTGTCTGCAAGGCTGGAGATGATTATTATCTGGTGAACAGTTCGTTCCAATACTTTCCCGGTGTCCCCCTGTTCCATAGCAAGGACCTTGTCCATTGGGAACAGATAGGCAATTGCCTGGACAGACCCTCACAAGTCGACCTGGCAGGAGCCAATACCTGGGGAGGTATCTATGCCCCTACCATCCGTTATCATGAAGGAACATTTTACATGATAACCACCAACGTTTCGGGAAAAGGAAACTTTCTGGTACATACCACCGACCCGCGCGGCGGATGGTCGGACCCCGTATGGCTGAAGCAAGGAGGCATCGACCCTTCGCTCTACTTCGAGAACGGGAAATGCTACATGGTGAGCAACCCCGACAATTACATCACCCTGTGCGAAATAGACCCGATGAGCGGAGAACAACTCTCTCCCTCGCGCAAGATATGGGGCGGCACAGGAGGCAGATATCCCGAAGGTCCTCATATTTATGAGAAAGACGGATGGTACTACCTGCTTATCTCGGAAGGCGGAACCGAAACGGGACATAGCGTCACCATCGCACGCAGCGCCTTCATTGAAGGTCCCTACACACCGAATCCTGCCAACCCCATCCTGACACATGCCTGCGTGGCAGGACAAGCCAGCCCGATACAAGGGACGGGACATGCCGACCTGGTAGAGGGAACCGACGGCTCGTGGTGGATGGTCTGCCTCGCTTACCGCATCATGCCGGGCACACACCATACGTTAGGGCGTGAAACCTATCTGGCACCCGTGCGCTGGGACAAAGGTGCATGGCCGGTAGTAAACGGAAACGGTACCATAGCGATAAACATGGACGTGCCCACACTTCCTCTCACTCCTTCCAAACCACAACCCGATACCTTCGAGTTCGAAGAAGAAAAGCTATCGCCCGAATGGGTATACCTGCAAAACCCGATACCGGAAAACTATGCCTTCGAAAACGGAAAGCTACGCCTGAGCGCAACAAACACGACCCTGAGCGACGGGAAAAGCCCTACATTCGTCGCGCTCCGGCAAGATCAGTTTGATATGGATGCCTCCACAAAAGTAGCACTCCGGCAGGCTCAGACAGGAGATGAAGCCGGCATCACGGCGTTCATGGATTTTACATCCCATTATGACCTGTTCGTGCGCCAGGAAGCAAACGGAAAGCAATCCGTCGTGCTCCGCTACCAATTGGGTGAATTAAAGCACATCGAAAAAGAGGTGGCACTTCCCGATACAAGCCCTGTGATACTGAACCTGAAAGCGGACATAAACGTCTACCGCTTCGGATATACCGTCGACGGTAAATACCACGAATTAGGTAAAATGAACACACGCTACCTGAGTTCGGAAACCGCAGGAGGATTTACGGGAGTGATGTTGGGACTGTACGCCGTATCAGCATCTCCCGAATCGAAAGCATTTGCCGATTTTGATTACTTTAAATACCAACGTCCATGAAAAAGAACATATCCATCCTCTTACTTCTGCTCTTGCCTCTGATGCTCCTTGCGCAAAAAGAGACGAAGCCCATCAAGGTGGCTTGCGTAGGGAACAGCATCACCGAAGGATTTGCCCTGGCACATCCGGAAACAGAAAGCTATCCCGCCGTACTCCAACGCCTGCTGGGAGACGGGTATCAGGTAGGCAACTTCGGGCTTACCGCCCATACCCTGATGATGAAAGGCAACCTGCCCTACATGAGCAAACAACCCTTCAAGGACGCACAAGCCTTCTTGCCCGACATCGTGACCATCAAGCTGGGAACAAACGATTCAAAACCAATAAACTGGATACACAAGGAAGACTTCAAGAAAGACTTGAACACGATGATAGATGCCTTCGAAGCACTCCCATCGCATCCGCGCATCTACCTGTGCCTGCCTATTCCATCCGACCGGAAAGACTGGGGCATCAACGACAGTACCATCGTGAACGGCATCATCCCACGCATCCGCGAAGTGGCACACGAACGTAACCTGCCCGTCATCGACCTGCACACGCCGATGCTTCCTTATTATCCGAAAGAATATACCGACGGAGTGCACCCGAACAAATACGGCGCCATCGTAATAGCCGAAAATATCTACAAGGCACTGACCGGCAAAGAACCCGTGCCTGCACCAGGCAGAGCCGACCAGACCCTATGGTATGACAAACCGGCAAAACAATGGGAAGAAACCCTTCCGCTGGGCAACGGACGTCTGGGCATGATGCCCGACGGAGGCATCACGAAAGAGCACATCGTACTGAATGAAATCAGCATGTGGAGCGGTTCGGAAGCAGACTACCGCAACCCGGAAGCCGCCGAAAGCCTTCCCCGCATCCGCCAACTCCTGTTTGAAGGCAAAAACAAAGAAGCACAAGAATTGATGTACACAAGCTTCGTACCCAAAAAGCCTGAAAAAGGAGGCACATTCGGATGTTTCCAAATGCTTGCCGATATGTACATCAACTATACCTTCCCTGATACGATAAGCCAAGCGAAAGATTACCTGCGCTGGCTCAATCTGGATGAAGGTGTGGCATATACCACCTTCACGAAAAACGCTACGCGCTATATCCGCGAATATTTCGTGTCAAGAAACAAAGATGTAATGCTGATTCACCTGCAGGCAGACCGTCCGGACGCACTTGGATTCCATTTAACTTTGAGCCGTCCCGAACGGGGACATGTGCGGAAACTGAGCGAAGGGAAACTGGAAATAACGGGAACACTGGACAGCGGAAATGAACGGCAAGAAGGCATACGCTATGCTGCCATAGCCGGTGTAAAACTATCGGGCAAGAAAAGCCGGATGCATACTCATGCAGATGGCATTGAAGTTTCGGATGCTGACGAGGCATGGATTATCGTATCGGCGAACACTTCGTATATGAAAGGCGAAATCTATCAGACCGAGACCCAACGCCTGCTCGACCAAGCCCTGGCTTCCGACCTGACACAAGCCAAACAAGAGGCAACCGGTGAATACCAACAGTTCTTCCACCGTGCCGGCATCGAATTACCCGAAAATAAAACCGTGTCCCAATTAAGCACCGACAAGCGGCTGGAGGCTTTCCAAACGCAGGATGACCCTTCTCTGGCTGCCCTTTATTACAATTACGGACGCTATCTGCTGATTAGCAGTACCCGCCCCGGAAGCTTGCCTCCCAACCTGCAAGGGCTTTGGGCGAACGGAGTAATGACTCCGTGGAATGGAGACTATCATACCAACATCAATGTCCAGATGAACCACTGGCCGGTAGAACCTTGCAATTTGTCGGAATTGTACCAACCGCTCGTCGACCTGATAAAAAGACTGGTTCCCAGTGGAGAAGAAACCGCAAAGGCTTTCTATGGTCCCGAAGCAAAAGGCTGGGTGCTCCACATGATGACCAACGTATGGAACTATACCGCACCGGGCGAACATCCTTCATGGGGAGCGACCAATACAGGAGGCGCATGGCTTTGCGCACATCTGTGGGAACACTATCTGTATACGGGCAACAAACAATACCTTGCCGATATTTATCCCTTATTAAAAGGAGCTTCGGAGTTCTTCTACTCTACCATGGTACGTGAACCGGAACACGGATGGCTGGTGACGGCTCCCACTTCCTCTCCCGAAAACGAGTTTTATGTATCAAAGAAAGACCGGACCCCTATCAGCGTATGCATGGGACCCACGATGGACATCCAATTGGTAAGGGAACTTTACACCCATGTGATTGAAGCCGCATCCATCCTGCATACAGACTCTCTTTATGCCAATCAATTGAAAGAAGCAAGCGCCCAACTTCCTCCACACCAGATCAGCAAGAAGGGATATCTGATGGAATGGCTCAAAGACTATGAAGAAACGGATGTACATCACCGGCACGTGTCGCATCTGTATGGTTTGCATCCGGGAAACCAAATCTCGCTTTATTATACACCCGAATTGGCAGAAGCATGTAAAGTTACGTTAGAACGAAGAGGAGACGGAGGAACAGGATGGAGCCGCGCATGGAAAATAAACTTCTGGGCACGACTGGGTGACGGAAACCGGGCATACACCTTATTCCGTAACCTGCTTTATCCTGCCTATACCCAAGAAAACCCCAATGAACACGGAAGCGGGACTTTTCCCAACCTGTTCTGTTCGCACCCGCCTTTCCAAATAGATGGGAACTGGGGAGGCACTTCGGGTATCAGTGAAATGCTGATACAAAGCCAGGATGGATTCATCAACCTGCTCCCTGCCCTGCCCGACTCGTGGAAAGAAGGAAACTTATACGGATTCAAAGTACGTGGAGGCGCTATGGTCAGCATGAAATGGAAAGAAGGAAAGCCGGTAGAAGTTATTCTTACCGGAGGCTGGAATCCGAATGTCAAGATTAAGATGCCGGAAGGCATAACCGAAGTTTCGGTGAACGGAGAGAAACGCAAAGCGGAAAAGTTTGTGGAACTTACGGTGCCGGAAGGGGAAATAGCAAGACTGCGCTTTTAAAACCAAATGAATGTCTGCAAACAGCCAATGCATACCCCTGAAAAATGAATATATACTGCATACGCGGTTGAATATATACTGCATTCGCTTACGGATATATACTTCATCGGCAGATGCAGTACTACTGCGTTTTCAACTCAGATAGATTGACTAAATGCGGACATTCATATACAATAATACTATCTTATCAAAAGATAATACCCCTAATGACATTACTTGGAAAAAACAAAAGAACGATTTATCTTTGAACAACACCAATAAACAAATATATCATGAAACATCTAAAAAACATTGCACTGGCTTCTGTTTTGTGTGCAGGAACCTGTTTAAGTGCAGAAGGACAAACCCTCCCGCCTGCCATCCCTTCTGACCCCGAAATCGAAGCCAACATCCAAAATTGGCTCAAGAAAATGACCATCGAGGAAAAGATAGGTCAGATGTGTGAAATCACCATCGATGTAGTGACCGACTTCGAAGCGAGCCAAAAGGACGGGTTCACCCTGGACAAAGCCAAGCTGGATACCGTTATCGGGAAATACAAGGTCGGCTCGCTCCTGAACGTTCCCCTGAGCATTGCCCAGCCGAAAGAGAAATGGGCGGAAGCCATCAGGCAGATTCAGGAACTTTCGATGAAGGAAATCGGAATCCCCTGCATCTATGGCGTAGACCAGATACACGGAACCACTTATACGCTTGATGGAACCCTATTCCCGCAAGGTGTCAACATGGGAGCCACATTCAACCGGGACCTGGTAAAGCGTGAAACCGAAATCTCGGCATACGAAACCAAAGCGGGATGCATCCCTTGGACGTATGCTCCCGTAGTAGATTTGGGAAGAGACCCGCGCTGGTCGCGCATGTGGGAGAACTATGGAGAGGACTGCTACGTGAATGCGGAAATGGGCAAAGCGTCGGTCATCGGCTTCCAAGGCGAAGACCCGAACCACATCGGCAAATATAACGTAGCCGCCTGTATGAAACACTATATGGGCTATGGCGTTCCGGTTTCGGGCAAGGACCGTACGCCCTCTTCCATCTCGCGGAGCGACATGCGCGAAAAGCACTTCGCGCCTT
Source organism: Bacteroides sp. An269 (assembly GCF_002159755.1). Classification (NCBI taxonomy): domain Bacteria; kingdom Pseudomonadati; phylum Bacteroidota; class Bacteroidia; order Bacteroidales; family Bacteroidaceae; genus Bacteroides; species Bacteroides sp. An269. The sequence goes on along the minus strand of NZ_NFJG01000084.1, from coordinate 1,970 downwards.
ATCTGGCAGCTGTCCGCCAGGGGGCGTTGAGCGTGATGGTCAACTCGGGCGTGGACAACGGCATGCCCTTCCATGCCAACAGGGAGTACCTGACCCAATGGCTGAAAGAAGACTTGAACTGGGACGGGCTGGTGGTTACAGACTGGGCGGACATCAACAACCTGTGTACCCGCGACCACATTGCCGCAACCAAGAAAGAAGCCATCAAGATAGCCATCAACGCCGGCATTGACATGTCGATGGTGCCTTACGAAGTGAGCTTCTGCGATTACCTGAAAGAACTGGTAGAAGAAGGTGAAGTGCCCATGAGCCGCATCGATGATGCCGTAGCACGCGTCTTGCGCCTGAAATACCGTCTCGGACTCTTCGACAAGCCTTACTGGAGCACCGGAGACTATCCGGAATTCGGTTCAAAAGAATTTGCTGATGTAGCCCTCCAGGCAGCCGAAGAGTCGGAAGTGCTGCTTAAGAACGAAGGGGGCATCCTGCCGCTCGCCAAAGGCACGAAGATTCTTCTGGCTGGCCCGAACGCCAACTCCATGCGGTGCCTGAACGGAGGCTGGTCATACAGCTGGCAGGGACACCGTGCCGACGAATGCGCCCAGGCATACAACACCATCTACGAAGCCCTTTGCAACAAGTTCGGTAAAGAGAACATCATCTACGAACCGGGCGTAACTTACGCTCCCTACAAGAACGATAACTGGTGGGAAGAGAACACGCCGGAAATTGACAAGTCAGTAGCCGCCGCTCAAAATGCCGATGTCATCATCGCTTGCATCGGCGAGAATTCCTATTGCGAGACTCCGGGCAACCTGACCGACCTGAACCTTTCGATGAACCAGCAAAACCTGGTGAAAGCGTTGGCTGCAACCGGCAAGCCCGTCATCCTGATTCTGAACGAAGGCCGCCCGCGCCTGATAAAGAATATCGAACCGCTTGCCAAAGCCGTAATAAACGTAATGCTTCCGGGCAATTACGGAGGAGACGCCCTGGCAAACCTGCTTGCAGGCGACGCCAACTTCAGCGGAAAAATGCCGTATACCTATCCGAAACATATCAATGCCCTCGCCACCTACGACTACAAGCCGTGCGAGAACATCGGTCAGATGGGCGGGAACTACAATTATGATTCGGTCATGGATATCCAATGGCCTTTCGGATTCGGACTGAGCTACACTACCTATAAATACAGCAACCTGAAGGTAGACAAGGCCCAATTCACCGCCGATGATGAGCTGACCTTCACCGTAGACGTGACCAACACGGGAAGCGTGGCAGGCAAGGAAAGCGTATTGCTTTACTCGAAGGACTTGGTGGCAAGCAGCACCCCCGACAACATCCGCCTGCGCAACTTCGAGAAGGTTTCCCTGAATCCGGGCGAAACCAAGACCGTAACCATGAAGCTGAAAGGAAGCGACCTGGCTTTCGTCAACTATTACGGAAAATGGACGCTGGAGAAAGGTGACTTCAAAGTGAAGTGCGGCGACCAGTGGATAGACCTGCAATGCACACAAACCAAGGTGTGGGATACCCCTAACCGATAAATTATAATCGAGTAGGAGGTAAACACTAATCATAGGTGTTTATCTCCTATTTTCATGTTTACCGACCTCTCACACCACCGTACGTGCCGTTCGGCATACGGCGGTTCCTATTTTGGGTACCATTCGAGATACGAGCCAATTAAGGTAGGATAACCTGCCTTTCGTAGGCTCTCCTTATTTATCGCCACCTTCAATATAGGACTGTCAGCAATACGCCAATAACCTTTGCGGGTGTTACCCCATTCCCATGCCTTGTATTTTCCAATGCCACATTTAATGAGGTTTGCTACCTTGGTCTTGGGTTTCTTCCAAGCTTTCCATATACACATACGTATTCTCCGTCTTAACCACTCATCTATATCAAGAAGAAAACGTTTCATATCGGCAAGATGATAGTATCCAATCCATCCACGTATGTATTCT
>NZ_NFJG01000083.1:0-20091 GCF_002159755.1 Bacteroides sp. An269 | reverse complement strand
AAGGACTGAAAGAAGGAGAAAAAATCGGTATTGAAAAAGGAGCAAAGAAAAAAGCAATTGAAATGGTACAAAGCCTGAAGGCTAAAGGAGTTGCAATCAGCATAATTGCTGAATGCAGCGGATTGTCCGAAGAGGAAATCAACAGCCTGTAGGTTAGTTTGTAAGTTTTTTAGTTCTTGAGTTTTTAAGTTCGTAAGTTCTTGAGTTAAACATCAAAGGAACTCAAAAACTTAAAAACTCAAAACTTAAACTCACATCCGGCTCCGCTGCTCCTGTCCGGCACCTGTACCTTTGTACTTACTCTTCGAAGTATAGCTGAGCGAAAGTTCCGCCTTTCCCACAGGCATTGCAAGCGAAAAGGAAGGGAACACATTGTCGTACGTACGGCTTTGTTCATCGATACGGACACCGTTTTCGTAGTAATCAGAAACCAAGTGCTCATAACGTACACCTGACCGAAACGGCGGGCATATTCCACGAAAGCCGAAACGGCATCTTCGCGGATATTGCTATGGTCATCGTTGAGGATGCCTTGCTCATTGACATAATTATTGATGCGGTCGGTATAAGTATATTCACCTCCAAACGAAAGATTGCCCTGCCACAACGGACGGCTCACCACCAGCTTGGCGGCATAAAGGGTATTCTCGTCCTTGTTATAACTGGTGACACGCTACTCCTGTGCATCCTCACCCGCCAAGGTATATCTTTTGCTCATATCCTGCAACATCTTCCGGTACGACCAAAGCCCGTCGGCATTGAAGTCGATATTCCAGTCGCCCACCTGCCCGTTATAGTAAACATTCAACGAATGGCTGGTTCCGGGACGGTTCTGCCAGCCTGTGCTGACATTCTCCTCATAAAGTACTTCATCTTGGGTCACCTCGGCGTATGAATCAATGTTCCACATATACCGGGGTTTGCGGTCGAACTCGTAACACATACCCAGCGAATGATTTTCGTCCAACTGGTAATTGAGCGAAAGCATGGCGATCAAATCCTGGTCGTGCCCCGGGGACGCAAAGCGTTCGACTGCCTCCACACCTTATCAAGAAAGATCTCAGTCACCACGTCTTGTCGTCCCCTCCGCGCGTATTCGCTCCATACAGCATTCCCCTAAATCGAACTTATCCTTACGGTAATTGAAATTGAACTGGTCGAGCACCATCCAGCCATACTTGTAATAAGTGGAAAAGCGGTTATCGAAACCGAATCCTTCGCCCTGCGATTTTCGGGTATAGATACGCACCACGGCTTTCACCGTCGCATCATAACGTGCACCGGGATTGCGCACCACCTCCACTCGCTTCACATTATCCGAAGAAAGCTGGTCCAGCTCCGAAGCATTGCGCATCTTGCGCCCGTTGATATAGATTTCCGCTCACCCGCTCCAAAGACATTTACCGTACCTTCTTCTGCCGACACTCCCGGAAGTTTGTTCAACAAGTCATTGCCTGTGCCTGCCTTCTCCAAGATGGTGTTTTGCACATTCGTTACCTGTGCATCGCCTTTCAACTGTATTTTGGGCAAATCACCCTTTACCACCACTTCGCCTAATAGCTGGGCATCGGGCATCAATCGAATGGTTCCCAAGTCCGGTTTCTCTACCTTATTATATATGGTAGTATAACCGATAGAGGAAACACGGAGCAACAAGTCGTTTTGATTTGCCTTTAAAGTAAAACTTCCACTTTCATCACTTACCGTTCCCGTCACGAAAGCGGAATCAGGAAGGGATAACAATACTACATTGGCATACGAAAGAGATTGGTCCTTCTCGTCCATCACCTTGCCCGAATGAACGGACTGCGCATAGCAGCATAGCACAAGGCTGAAGAACGCAACCAAGCTAAGCAATCGTTTCATATTGCTATTCCGTTTAATTACTTGTATTTGGCGTGCGAAAATACAAAACTTCTGCATTTTGCCAAACAATTTGTAGAAGCAAAAACTTTTTCCCCGTTACAATTGTAACGCTGGGCAATTGTAACGCTGTATGCCCTACCTGTGAAAGTATATGCACAGCTTCACGCATATACTTTCGCGAGGCTGTGCAACGATATGTATGCGTACCTGCATTGACTATTTGCCGAATCATATAAATTGCTCCACTTGGTATCTCCGGCATCCTTCATCCCCAACTCGCATGGAATCAAGTAGGAAGAAAACGAAGTAGTTTTCTTTAGGGCTCATTGGGGACTTGCACCCGTTAGCTAATACTCATGCCGAGCGTACTACCAAAAAAGCTCCCTACCCCTTAACGGGCGGGAGCTTTCTATGATAAACACCAAAGAGATAATGATTATTCTACTTCGTTATAGTCGAGCACATTTTTCTTGTTGGCAAGGATACGGTCGTATTCTTCTTTCGAACCTACAATAATCTTATCGAACTCGCGCTGTCCGGTACCTGCAGGAATCAAGTGACCGCAAATCACATTTTCCTTCATACCTTCCAGACGGTCTACCTTACCATTGATAGCAGCTTCGTTGAGCACCTTCGTCGTTTCCTGGAAGGATGCAGCCGACATGAAGCTGGAAGTCTGCAATGCGGCACGGGTAATACCTTGCAGAATCTGTGTAGAAGTCGCAGGAATAGCATCACGTACCTCTACCAATTTCAAGTCACGGCGTTTCAGCATACTGTTCTCGTCACGTAACTTACGTGCCGTAACAATCTGCCCCGGCTGGAGATTCTGCGAATCACCTGCGTCAACCACAACTTTCTTGCCCCAGATACGGTCGTTTTCTTCATTGAACTCCAGACGGTCTACCACCTGTTGTTCCAAGAAGCGAGTATCGCCCGGCTCGTCAATCTGTACCTTACGCATCATCTGGCGTACGATAATCTCAAAGTGCTTGTCGTTAATCTTCACACCCTGCAGACGGTACACATCCTGGATTTCATTAACGATGTATTCCTGTACAGCCGTAGGTCCCTTGATAGCCAAGATGTCGGCAGGCGTAATGGCACCATCGGACAACGGTGTACCAGCACGTACATAGTCATTTTCCTGTACCAGAATCTGCTTAGACAATGCAACAAGGTACTTCTTTACATCACCCGTCTTCGAAGTCACAATAATTTCACGGTTACCACGTTTAATCTTACCCATCGTCACCTCACCGTCGATTTCGGATACTACGGCAGGATTGGACGGGTTACGTGCTTCGAACAACTCAGTCACACGAGGCAAACCACCGGTGATATCACCCGCCTTACCTACGGCACGCGGAATCTTCACCAAGATATCACCTGCCTTCACGGTCTGTTTGTCTTCTACAACCACGTGACCACCTACCGGCAAGTTATAAGTACGGATTTCGTTGCCATTCTCATCGGTAATATGCAACGAAGGTATCTTGTTTTTATCTTTCGATTCAGTAATGATGATTTCACGCAAACCGGTAGCTTCATCGGATTCCACTTTATAAGTCACGTTTTCGATAACCGACTCGAAAGCAATCTTACCTGAAACCTCGGTTACGATTACAGCGTTGAACGGGTCCCACTTCGCAATCAGCTTGCCCTTTTCTACCACTTCGCCATCCGAAGCATACAACTTAGAACCGTAAGGTACATTGTGGGTAGACAAGACAATGCCTGTATTAACATCGATAAACCGGACTTCGGCCAACCGACCTACAACAATCTTCACAGGTTCGCCAGTTTCTTCTACTGCATCTACAGTACGCAATTCTTCAAATTCCAGACGTGCGTCATTCTTTGCTACAATACTTGCATTTGCTGCCATATTGCCTGCGATACCTCCGGCATGGAAGGTACGCAAAGTCAACTGAGTACCCGGTTCACCAATAGACTGTGCTGCAATGACACCCACTGCTTCACCTTTCTGTACCATACGGCTGGTAGCCAAATTACGTCCGTAACATTTTGCACAAACACCTTTCTTCGATTCGCACGTCAATACCGAACGGATTTCCACGCTTTCTATCGGAGAGTTTTCGATTTCCTCGGCAATACTTTCGGTAATCTCTTCGCCCGAAGCTACAATCAGCTTTCCGGTAGTAGGATGAATCACATCGTGTACAGACACACGTCCCAAGATGCGTTCGTACAGCGTAGCGATAACTTCATCGTTGTTCTTCAATGCCGTACAAACCAGACCACGCAAGGTACCGCAGTCTTCTTCATTGATAATCACATCGTGTGACACGTCAACCAAACGACGGGTCAAATATCCGGCATCGGCTGTCTTCAAGGCTGTATCGGCAAGACCTTTACGGGCACCGTGGGTAGAAATAAAGTATTCCAACACCGAAAGACCTTCCTTAAAGTTCGAAAGAATCGGGTTTTCGATAATCTGTGCGCCTTCGGCACCTGCCTTCTGCGGCTTCGCCATCAAACCACGCATACCAGACAACTGACGGATCTGTTCCTTAGAACCACGGGCACCGGAATCCAACATCATAAATACAGAGTTGAAACCTTGGTCATCGTTCTTAATGGTCTTATACAAGATATCTGATAAATCACTATTTACGTGAGTCCATGTATCGATAACCTGATTATAACGCTCGTTATCGGTAATGAAACCCATATTATAGTTCATCGTGATTTGTTCAATTTCTTCATTACCGCGTTTTACAAGTTCTTCTTTTTCCTTCGGAATGATGATATCGCCCAAGTTAAACGACAAACCTCCCTCAAATGCTTTCTGGTAACCCAGGTTCTTGATGCCATCCAGGAAGTCACAGGCACGTGCCACACCGACCTTCTTGATAACATCGCTGATGATGTCGCGCAAGGATTTTTTCGAAATAATGGTATTCAGATAACCGCATTCGTCCGGAACCAACTCATTGACAATGACACGGCCGACAGAAGTTTCCTTAATCATCTTCTTAACAATGTTGCCATTCTCGTCAAGGTCGTTTGCCACCACACTGATGATAGCATGAATGTCTACCTTTCCTTCATTATAAGCAATCATCGCTTCTTCCGGACCGTAGAAAATCAATCCTTCACCTTTAGCTCCCTTACGGAGTTTAGTAATATAATAGAGTCCCAATACCATATCCTGTGCAGGCACGGTAATAGGCGCCCCATTGGCAGGATTCAAGATATTATGCGATTGAAGCATCAATAGTTGGGCTTCCAATACAGCTTCGTTACTTAAAGGCAAATGAACAGCCATCTGGTCACCGTCAAAGTCAGCATTGAATGCCGTACAAGCCAATGGATGCAACTGAATAGCCTTACCTTCAATCATCTTCGGCTGGAATGCCTGAATACCCAGACGGTGCAATGTCGGTGCACGGTTCAATAGTACCGGATGACCTTTCATTACATGCTCAAGGATATCCCAAATCACCGCTTCCTTACGGTCGACAATCTTCTTTGCCGATTTCACGGTCTTGACTATACCACGTTCAATCAACTTACGGATAATAAACGGCTTGTACAATTCGGCAGCCATCAACTTGGGAATACCGCATTCACCCATTTTCAACTCCGGTCCTACAACAATAACCGAACGTGCTGAATAATCGACACGTTTACCCAACAAGTTCTGACGGAAACGTCCTTGCTTACCTTTCAAGCTATCAGACAAAGATTTCAACGGACGGTTCGAATCGGTTTTCACCGCACTTGATTTACGTGAATTATCAAACAACGAGTCGACCGCCTCCTGTAACATACGTTTCTCATTACGCAAAATCACTTCAGGCGCCTTGATTTCAATCAATCGTTTCAAACGGTTGTTACGGATAATCACACGACGATACAAATCGTTCAAATCGGAAGTTGCAAAACGTCCACCATCCAGCGGAACCAACGGACGAAGTTCGGGCGGGATAACCGGCACAATACGCACAATCATCCATTCCGGCTTATTGCGTCCACGAGAAGCACGGAAAGACTCAACTACCTGCAAACGCTTCAACGCTTCATTCTTGCGCTGTTGTGAAGAGTCATTGTTGGCTTTATGACGCAACTCGTATGAAAGCGCATCCAAATCCAAACGAATCAGCAAATCATAGATTGCTTCCGCACCCATCTTGGCGATGAACTTGTTCGGATCGGTATCTTCCAGGTATTGGTTGTCCTTCGGAAGCGTATCCATGATGTCAAGATATTCTTCTTCAGACAACAAATCATATTGATTAACACCGTCTTCAGCTTTTACACCCGGCTGAATAACGATATAACGTTCGTAATAAATTACAGCATCCAGTTTTTTGGTAGGCAAACCTAACAAATAACCTATCTTATTGGGCAAAGAACGGAAATACCAGATATGCGCTACAGGAACTACCAGCTGTATGTGCCCGCTACGTTCACGGCGCACTTTCTTTTCTGTCACCTCCACACCGCATCGGTCGCACACGATTCCTTTATAACGGATACGTTTGTATTTACCGCAATGGCATTCGTAGTCTTTTACCGGACCGAAAATACGTTCGCAAAACAAACCGTCACGTTCCGGCTTATAAGTACGGTAATTGATAGTTTCGGGCTTAAGCACTTCACCGTACGAATTTTCCAAGATTTCTTCGGGTGATGCCAGTCCAATCGTAATTTTGGAGAAATTACTTTTTACCTTAGTATCTTTTCTAAAAGCCATACTTTCTTAATTTCAAAATTAACTATTATTCCAATGTAATACTCAAGCAAAGACCTCTCAGCTCATGCAACAACACATTCAAAGACTCAGGGATACCCGGAGTAGGCATCGGCTCGCCTTTTACGATTGCTTCATATGCTTTCGAACGTCCTACTACATCATCCGACTTAATGGTCAGAATCTCCTGAAGGACATGAGCCGCACCGAATGCCTCAATTGCCCAAACCTCCATTTCTCCGAAACGCTGACCACCAAACTGTGCTTTACCACCAAGCGGCTGTTGAGTAATCAAAGAGTACGGACCGATAGAACGCGCATGCATCTTGTCTTCTACCATGTGACCTAATTTCAACATATATGTCACACCGACTGTAGCAGGCTGGTCGAACTGTTCTCCTGTACCACCATCATACAAATATGTCTTGCAATAACGCGGCAGGCCTGCCTTATCCGTCCATTTATCCAAATCGTCCAATGTCGCGCCGTCAAAGATAGGAGTAGCGAACTTCACGCCCAACTCTTTACCGGCACGTCCCAGTACAGCTTCGAAAATCTGACCGATGTTCATACGAGAAGGCACACCCAACGGGTTCAATACGATATCTACCGGCGTACCATCTGCCAGGAACGGCATATCTTCCTGACGGACTACACGCGATACAATACCTTTGTTACCGTGACGACCTGCCATCTTATCACCCACACCAATCTTACGTTTCTTTGCAATATATACTTTTGCCATTTGGATAATACCCGAAGGAAGTTCATCACCGATAGTCAAAGCAAACTTCTTACGCTTCAACTCGGCATCAAGTTCTTTATATTTCTTCAGATAATTCATTACCAAATCGCGAATCATATCGTTCTTATGAGCATCTGCCGTCCACTTGCTTAACTGGACAACCGTATAGTCCAAAGATTCCAAATCATGCTTGGTAAACTTCGCACCTTTGGCAATTACTTCTGTACCCAAATAGTCTTTCACACCCTGTGAAACTTTCTCGTCTGTCAATACCAACAGCTTCTCTATAAGAATTTCTTTCAGAGCTGCAGCCTTTTCTTCAAACTCTTCATTCAATTTTGGAAGAATCTGCTTGTCAGCATTCTTCTCACTACGAGTCTTAATAACACGAGAATACAATTTCTTGTCAATGACTACTCCACGCAATGAAGGAGAAGCTTTCAGTGAAGCATCTTTCACATCACCGGCCTTATCACCGAAAATAGCACGCAACAGTTTTTCTTCCGGCGACGGATCCGATTCACCTTTCGGAGTAATCTTACCAATCAGGATATCACCCGGTTCAATACGGGCACCGATACGTACGATACCATTTTCATCCAAGTCTTTAGTAGCTTCCTCACTTACGTTCGGAATATCCGAAGTCAGTTCCTCCATGCCTCGTTTTGTTTCACGCACTTCCAGGATATATTCATCCACATGCACAGAAGTAAGAATATCTTCGCGCACCATGCGTTCATTCAATACGATAGCATCCTCATAGTTGTATCCCTTCCACGGCATATAAGCCACCAGCAAGTTCTTGCCTAAAGCCAACTCGCCATTTGCCGTAGAATATCCTTCCGTTAAGATATCGCCTTTCTTCACACGCTGTCCTTTGCTACATATCGGACGCAAGTCAATAGTCATGCTTTGGTTGGTCTTACGGAATTTCGGAATACGATATTCTTTCAATGCCGGTTCGAAGCTTACAAATTCTTCATCCTCGGTACGGTCATATAATACACGAATAGTAGTAGCATCTACAAACTCAATGACTCCATCTCCTTCAGCCGCAATCTGTGTACGAGAATCTTCGCACAGCTGCTTTTCGATACCTGTACCTACAATCGGAGCCTCTGTACGCAACAAAGGCACAGCCTGGCGCATCATGTTCGATCCCATCAATGCACGGTTTGCGTCATCGTGTTCCAAGAAAGGAATCAACGAAGCAGCAATAGAGGCAATCTGCTGTGGAGAAACGTCCATCAATTCCACCTGATCGGGAGTTACCACCGGATAATCTGCATCCCGACGCGCTTTTACCTTATCACGGATAAATGTTCCGTCATCATTCAACGGCGCATTACCCTGTGCGATAATCTTATCTTCTTCTTCTTCGGCAGACAAATATTCGATACCTTCCGGTGAAAGGTCTACTTTGCTATCAGCTACCTTGCGATACGGAGTTACAATAAATCCAAGGTCGTTAATCTTCGCATATACACAAAGAGAAGAAATCAAACCGATATTCGGTCCTTCAGGAGTCTCAATAGGACACAAACGACCATAATGAGTATAATGTACGTCACGCACTTCAAATCCGGCACGGTCGCGCGACAAACCACCAGGACCTAATGCCGACAGACGACGCTTATGAGTAATTTCAGCCAGCGGGTTGGTCTGATCCATAAACTGTGACAATGCATTCGTACCAAAGAACGAATTGATTACAGACGAAATTGTCTTCGCATTGATCAAGTCTATCGGAGTAAACACTTCATTATCGCGCACATTCATACGTTCACGAATCGTACGAGACATACGAGCCAAACCGATGGCAAACTGATTGGACAATTGTTCGCCTACCGTACGTACACGACGGTTACTTAAATGGTCGATATCATCCACATCAGCTTTCGAGTTAATCAATTCTATCAAATACTTGATAATCTCGATAATATCTTGTTTTGTCAAAACCTTGACATCCATCGGCGTATCCAAATTCAACTTCTTGTTGATTCGGTAACGGCCGACTTCACCTAAATCATAACGCTTTTCCGAGAAGAACAAATTATTGATTACTTCACGTGCACTCGCATCATCCGCAGGGTCAGCATTACGCAACTGACGATAAATATACAACACCGCTTCCTTTTCCGAATTACTCGGGTCCTTCTGCAATGTATTGAAGATGATGGAATAATCAGAAGCATTCGCTTCCTCGTTATGAATCAGAATATTCTGAACACCCGATTCCAATATCAAATCAATATGCTCAGGTTCAATAATCGTTTCACGGTCGATAACGACTTCGTTACGTTCAATAGAAACTACTTCACCAGTGTCTTCATCTACAAAGTCTTCCGTCCATGTCTTCAATACACGCGCTGCCAACTTACGTCCGATTATTTTCTTCAGATTGGCCTTGTTCACCTTTATGTCTTCGGCGAGATTAAATATTTCAAGAATGTCTTTGTCATTCTCAAATCCAACAGCGCGCAACAGCGTGGTAACTGGTAATTTCTTTTTACGGTCGATGTAAGCATACATGACATTATTAATGTCTGTTGCAAATTCAATCCATGAACCTTTAAATGGAATAATACGGGCAGAATAAAGTTTAGTCCCGTTGGCATGGATACTTTGACCGAAGAACACACCTGGAGAACGATGCAACTGAGAAACAACCACACGTTCAGCTCCATTGATAACAAAAGTCCCTTTAGGAGTCATATAGGGAATAGGACCTAAATACACATCCTGAATAACGGTGTCAAAGTCTTCATGATCGGGATCGGTACAATAGAGCTTCAACTTCGCCTTCAAAGGAACACTATAAGTCAGCCCACGCTCCAAACATTCATCAATCGAATAGTGAGGCGGGTCGATATAATAATCGAGAAACTCTAATACGAAATTGTTACGCGTATCCGCAATGGGGAAATTTTCAGCAAAAACTTTATACAAGCCGTCGTTCTTGCGTTTCTCGGGCGGTGTATTCAACTGCAAAAAGTCTTGAAATGACTTCAACTGAACTTCCAAGAAATCCGGATACTTCATCGGATTCTTGATTGAAGCAAAATTAATTCGTTGGTTATTTGTATTAGAAGACATCTGTATGGAGTTAATTTATTAATTTCAGGAGTAAAACCTGTGTAGACGCAAAAAGGTTAAGAATCCTCCTATGAGGATTCTTAACCGAAATACCTGTTAAACAGGCAAATATTATTTGAGTTCAACTTCAGCTCCAGCAGCTTCCAAAGTTTTCTTCAATGATTCAGCTTCGTCTTTAGCCAAACCTTCTTTTACAGTGCTAGGAGCTCCGTCAACCAAGTCTTTTGCTTCTTTCAGACCCAGGCCACAAGCTTCTTTCACTGCTTTAACTACCTGCAATTTAGCAGCACCTGCGCTCTTCAAAACTACATCGAATGAAGTTTTTTCTTCAGCTGCAGCAGCAGCACCAGCAGCAGGACCAGCAGCAACAGCTACAGCAGCTGCAGCAGGTTCAATACCATATTCTTCTTTAAGGATAGTTGCAAGTTCATTAACTTCTTTTACTGTCAAGTTAACTAATTGTTCTGCAAAAGCTTTCAAATCTGCCATTTTTGTATGAATTTAATTGTTTGTTACTAATTGAAAAATATTAAAGTTGTTATTCGGGACGTTCTGCAAGCGTCTGAAGAACGCCGTGAATGGTGTTTCCACCTGATTGAAGAGCAGAAATAACATTCTTCGCAGGCGATTGCAACAAAGCAATAATATCTGCAATGACTTCGTTCTTGCTCTTGATAGTTGCCAAAGCATCGAGTTGTTCTGCTCCTACATAGAAACCTTCTTCTGCATATGCAGCTTTCAATGAAGGAACACCGTCTTTGTATTCTTTCAACAATTTTGCCGGGACATTGGCAACCTCAGTAAACATGACTGCCGTAGTACCCTTCAAAGAATCGAATAACGGTGAATAATCAACATCTTCCATGCTCAGCAAAGCCTTGTGAAGCAAAGAATTCTTCACAACAACCATCTTAATACCGGCCTTATAGCACTTTCTACGCAAATCACTGGTAGCAGCAGCATCCATAGCTGTAGTATCTACCAGGTAGAAATGTCCATATTGCTTTACGGTATCAGCTAATTGACCTATAATTACGCCTTTATCTTCCTTTCTCATGACTCCTCCTTAGTTTATTGTATTTCATCTACTGATTTCGGGTCGATTTTAATACCCTTACTCATAGTACTTGAAAGATAAATACTCTTGATATAAGTACCCTTAGCTGCTGCCGGTTTCAATTTGATGATAGTAGCGATAAATTCTTTCGCATTTTCACGGATTTGGTCAGAAGTGAAAGAAATCTTGCCGATAGAAGTATGAACGATACCGCTCTTGTCTACCTTAAAGTCAATCTTACCTTGCTTAACCTCCTTAACAGCCTTAGCTACATCCATAGTCACAGTTCCGCTCTTCGGATTCGGCATCAATCCACGAGGACCAAGTACACGACCGAGAGCACCGATCTTACCCATGATAGAAGGCATTGTGATGATTACATCAACATCTGTCCATCCACCTTTGATCTTTTCAATATATTCATCAAGACCAACATAGTCAGCGCCAGCTTCTTTAGCAGCAGCTTCAGCATCCGGCGTACACAATACAAGCACACGAACCTGTTTACCTGTCCCATGAGGCAAAGATACAACACCTCTTACCATCTGGTTAGCTTTACGAGGATCCACACCTAAACGTACGTCGATATCAACTGAAGAATCAAATTTGGTGAAAGTAATTTCTTTTACCAGTTCCGAAGCTTCTTTCAGTGAGTATGCTTTCCCTGCTTCAATTTTTTCTGCAGCCAACTTTTGATTTTTTGTCAGTTTACCCATTATTAATTGAAGTTTATTTGTTATTTACCCGGGAAGTCACCTTTTACAGCGATACCCATACTTCTAGCTGTTCCTGCTACCATAGTCATGGCAGCCTCAATAGTAAAGCAGTTCAAGTCAACCAACTTATCCTGAGCAATTGTACGAATCTGATCCCAAGTCAATTCAGCGACTTTCTTACGATTCGGCTCAGCAGAACCACTCTTAATCTTCGCAGCCTCAAGCAGCTGAATAGCCACAGGAGGAGTTTTGATTACGAAGTCAAAAGACTTGTCTGTGTAGTAGGTAATAATAACAGGCAATACCTTACCTGCCTTGTCCTGGGTCCTGGCGTTGAATTGCTTGCAAAACTCCATAATGTTGATACCCTTCGAACCCAAGGCAGGTCCAACGGGAGGTGATGGATTTGCAGCGCCTCCTTTAATCTGTAATTTGATTAGTCCAGCAACTTCTTTAGCCATTTTCTTAGTTTTTAATATAAATGATTAACGAATAGAATAACGACACGTAACAAGATGTCTTATTCCTTTTCCACATCCGTAAAGCCCAACTCAAGCGGAGTCTTCCGCCCGAATATTTTGACCATCACTTTCAATTTCCGCTTTTCCGTACTCACTTCTTCAATGACACCACTGAATCCGCTGAACGGTCCGACAGAAACCTTTACTGTTTCTCCTACAACATAAGGAATGTTTGTGTCCTCACTTGCCTCCTGCAGTTCATCCACCGTACCCAGTATCCGATTTACTTCCGATTGTCTTAATGGTACCGGATGATCCAGTCCTCCTAAGAAACCGATTACATTGGTAATGTTTCTCAAATGATGAGCCACTTCACCAACCAACGCAGCTTCTATCAAGACATAACCGGGAAGATAAGTCCGCTCTTTCACAATTTTCTTACCATTGCGAACCTGATAGACTTTCTCCGTAGGAATCAATACCTGAGATACGTATTCGCCAAGGTTCGTATTCCGCATTTCTGCTTCGATATACTCTTTCACCTTGGTTTCCTTACCACTCACGGCACGAAGTACGTACCATTTCTTTTCAACCTCAGACATTTTCTTCAACTGTTAATTAGTGCGGATAGATAACATCTTCCATAATGAACTGGAAGGCAGAATCCATAAGAAAAACAACGAGTGCAATAAGCAGGGAAGCATATAAAACAACTACTGCACTACTAGAAAGTTCTTTACGAGTAGGCCAAGATACTTTATGGACTAGTTCGTCGTAAGATTCTTTACAATAATTCGTTATCTTTTTAAACATAGTTTTCAAATTTAGCACGGGAAGAGAGACTCGAACTCCCGACACTCGGTTTTGGAGACCGATGCTCTACCAACTGAGCTATTCCCGTAAAAATAGTTCCCGAAAATGAATCCGGGAACTATCTATCTTAATTCAATGATTTCCTTTAATTAGTCAAGAATTTCAGTAATCTGACCTGCACCTACTGTACGTCCACCTTCACGGATAGCGAAACGCAAACCTACGTTCAATGCAACCGGGTAAATCAATTCTACAGTGATAGTTACGTTATCACCCGGCATTACCATGTCTGTTCCTTCCGGCAAAGTAATTTCACCTGTACAGTCCATAGTACGCAGATAGAACTGAGGACGATAGTGATTGTGGAACGGAGTGTGACGACCACCTTCTTCTTTCTTCAGGATATAAACCTCAGCTTTGAACTTAGAGTGAGCCTTAACCTGACCCGGGTGACACAAAATCATACCACGTTTGATTTCGTTCTTGTCGATACCACGGAGCAACAGACCTACGTTATCACCAGCTTCGCCTTCATCCAAGATCTTGCGGAACATTTCAACACCAGTTACAACTGATTTCTTATCTTCACCCAGACCCAAGATTTCAACTTCGTCACCTACTTTTACGCGACCAGCTTCAATACGTCCGGTAGCTACAGTACCACGACCTGTGATTGAGAATACGTCTTCAACCGGCATCAAGAACGGTTTATCAACATCACGCGGAGGCAGAGGAATCCAGTTGTCAACAGCTTCCATCAGTTCGATAACCTTGTCTTCCCATTCCTTCACGCCGTTCAATGCACCCAGTGCAGAACCACGGATGATAGGAGTATTGTCACCGTCGTAGTCATAGAATGACAGCAGTTCGCGCATTTCCATTTCTACCAGTTCCAACATTTCTTCGTCATCAACCATATCGCATTTGTTCAAGAATACAACCAAACGCGGAACGTTTACCTGACGAGCCAACAGGATGTGTTCACGAGTCTGAGGCATCGGACCATCAGTTGCAGCAACTACGATGATCGCACCATCCATCTGAGCAGCACCAGTTACCATGTTCTTCACATAGTCGGCGTGTCCCGGACAGTCTACGTGTGCATAGTGACGATTTGCAGTTTCATATTCTACGTGAGAAGTATTGATAGTAATACCACGTTCCTTTTCTTCCGGAGCGTTATCAATCTGATCGAAAGACTTGATTTCGTCAGCTTTAGTGAAACCTCTTTCTGCCAATACCTTAGTAATAGCAGCAGTCAAAGTTGTTTTTCCGTGGTCTACGTGACCAATCGTACCAATGTTCACATGGGGTTTGGTGCGTTCAAATTTCTCTTTAGCCATAGCTTTACTTATTTATTTTGATTAATAATCAGCTTTACATATTCGCGAGCTGTTACCGGGACTTGAACCCGGGACCTCTTCCTTACCAAGGAAGTGCTCTACCGCTGAGCTATAACAGCAAAAGAAGAAAAGAAGAGCGGAAGACGGGACTCAAACCCGCGACCCTCAGCTTGGAAGGCTAATGCTCTATCGACTGAGCTACTTCCGCAAAATCAGTGGGCAAAGATGGATTCGAACCACCGAAGGCGTAAGCCAGCAGATTTACAGTCTGCCCCATTTGGCCACTCTGGTATTTGCCCAACTTTCTTTCTTCTGAGCCTCTTGTCGGATTCGAACCAACGACCCCGAGATTACAAATCACGTGCTCTGGCCAACTGAGCTAAAGAGGCAAGATTAAACTTTGCAGCCACGCGGCTATCTATCGTGGCTTAGCGGCTGCAAAGTTAGATATATTTTTTGAATCACAAAACTTTTAGCGTGATTTTTTTATTTCCCTTGCTGTTTTTCTTTTACTTTCAGCAATTGCTTAGACAATGCATCCATGCATACGTCTATCGATTCTTCAAATGTATCACTTACTTTTTCTGCGTAAAACTCGGTATTCAGCGCCAATACGCGCACGCCAGCTTCCTTATTCATAGCTGTCTCCGGCTTTACCACCTTCAAAGACACCTCTACTTTCTTTATATTATCGCAAAATCTTTCAAGTTTCTCTGCTTTCTTCTGAATAAAAGCTTCCAGTCTCTCAGATGCATCGAAATGAATGGATTGAATTCTTACTTCCATAAAAACCTCCTTTTTTTTACGCTCTTGGATGAGCTTGTTCATAAACTTTTTTTAATTCTTCAAAAGTCGTATGCGTATAGACCTCGGTAGTGGTCAGGCTCTCATGTCCCAAAAGCTCCTTCACCGACTCCAGCCCTGCCTCATTATTCAGCATAGCCGTCGCAAATGAATGCCTCAGCACATGCGGGCTTCTTTTCTTCAACGTCACGACCTTCGACAAATCGCGTTTCACCAACAAATAAACAAGACTGGGATATAATGCTTTCCCTTCCTTACGGACGAAAAACGCCTCACATTCCCCGTGCCAATATTCTTCTCTTGCCGAAAGATAACGGAGCAGCCTTTCTTTCAAACCTTCCCCGAACGGGATAATACGCTGCTTATTCCTCTTTCCTGTCACTTTTATCTGGCATGCAGACAAATCCACATCCCCGTCTTTCAGACCTATCAGCTCCGCCTCGCGGATACCCGTTTCATAAAAGACTGCGATAACCGTCTTGTTGCGGACACTCTCGAAATCGTCACCCGGTTCCTCATCCAGCAACCTGTCCATATCAGCTTCTTTTACAAATACGGGAAGCGGTTTCTTCTTTTTCGGCCCCTGAACCTTCCGGATCGGATCTGCCGAAACCACATTCTCCCGCAACAGATAGCGATAAAACGACCGCAGCGCACTCAGCTTCCGGTTTACCGACGATGCCGAATACCCCTCATCCATCAATGAAACCATCCATCCACGGATAATGTCCGAATCGACAGCCGTAAAATCCAAAGCCTCATCCACCGCTTTGAAGTATGCTTCAAACTCCGAGAGGTCTGTACCATAGCTGACAATGGTCTTGTCAGAATAGTTTTTCTCGAACTGGAGATACCTCAGAAAAGATTCCTTCAACATAAAAATATCGCCTTTCTTGTTCTCAGCAACGAATTTATGAAAAAGAATTCAATTATTCAAAGATTTTTGCGGAATTATTCTTCTGTCTGATGCATTTTTTGAACGTAAATAGCACGTTCCATCTTCAATCTCTTCAATACAGACGGTTTGTCGTACTGCTGTCTGCGTCTCAATTCTTTTACAACACCTGTTTTCTCAAATTTTCTTTTAAATTTCTTCAGCGCTTTTTCAATGTTTTCGCCTTCTTTTACTGGTACTACAATCATGTTTTTAAAATTAAGATTATATTGTTATTAAATGTTGCGTAGTCAATTCGCGGCGCAAAATTACACATACTTTCTTTATTTACAAAACTTTCCACCATATTTTATTGTATATTCCACAGAAATCGTAACTTTGTTAACCGTTAAAACGAAAGCTACTGTATGGAAACAAGAATCACCGAACGAATAGCGTCTTTACGCGCTTTCATGCAAGAAAGAGGACTTTCTGCATTCATCATCCCAAGCACCGACCCGCATGCGGGCGAATACGTGCCTCAATACTGGGAGGCACGCAAGTGGATTTCCGGATTCACAGGTTCGGCAGGAACCGCTGTCATCACCTTATATAATAAAGGAGGACTCTGGACCGACTCGCGTTACTTTCTCCAGGCTGAAGAACAGTTGAAAGGCTCGGGCATCATTTTATTCAAAGACCGTCTGCCCGAAACTCCATCTATCCCCGACTGGCTGGGAAGTGTACTGAACCCGCACGACAAGGTGGGTATCGACGGATGGGTAAACAGCTATGGAGAAACAGAAGACTTACGCACTGCACTGGATACACATGGACTGGAACTGGTAGCAACCGATGACCCGTTCCGACTCATTTGGAAAAACCGCCCTGCCCTGCCCGGCAATCCCCTTTCTATTCTGCCACTCACTTATGCCGGAACGTCTGCATCCGACAAGCTAAGAACCATACGTGCCTGCATTGATGCAACTCCGGCCGACGGAATCCTCCTGTCCGCTCTTGACGAAATAGCCTGGACACTCAATCTGCGGGGAAATGACGTACATTGCAATCCGGTATTCATCAGCTACCTGCTCATCACCCGCCAAGATGCCACCTTATATATAATGAGTGAAAAACTTACCCCCGAACTGACCGCTTATCTCACCGAAAACGGTGTACAGGCAAAAGATTACGGAGAAATAGAAAACGACCTGCGGCATTTCACCGGCAAGAGCATCCAGCTTTCGCCCGAAACCAATTACGCACTATACCGTACGGCACAATCGGCTGCATCCGTCATCAGCCGTCCATCACCCGTCTGTATGTTGAAGGCCATCAAGAACGAAACCGAGATAGAGGGCTTCCATCAGGCAATGAAACGCGACGGAGTAGCAATGGTACGCTTCCTGATGTGGCTGAAGGAAGCCGTAAAGAGTGGAGCGGAAACCGAAATCAGTATTGATAAGAAACTATACGAATTCCGCTCGAAGCAAGACCTGTTCCAAGGCATCAGCTTCGATACCATCGCTGGCTACCAGGAACATGGAGCCATTGTCCATTACGAAGCCACCCCCGAAACAGCATCTACACTGAAGCCTGAAGGCTTGCTGCTCTTGGATAGCGGTGCACAATATACCGACGGCACAACCGACATAACCCGCACCATTGCCCTCGGACCGGTATCCGATGCACAACGCATCGATTACACCCTGGTGTTGAAAGGTTTCATCGCCTTGTCGCAAGCCGAATTTCCACAAGGCACATGTGGCACACAACTCGATGTACTCGCCCGCCAGTTTATGTGGAAAGCAGGTATCAATTACGGACACGGTACCGGACACGGAGTAGGACACTTCCTCAACGTTCACGAAGGCCCTCATCAAATCCGAATGAACCACGTCCCTGCCCTACTCCAACCCGGCATGACCCTCACCAACGAACCGGGCATTTACAAGTCTGGACGGTACGGTGTGCGCACCGAAAACACCATGCTCATCATCCCCAGCCAGACTACAGAGTTCGGTAAATTCTATAAGTTCGAACCATTGACACTCTGCCCGATAGACAAAGAGCCCATCCGCCCCGAAATGATGACAGCCGAGGAGAAAACATGGCTAAATGCCTATCATCAGAAAGTATATCAAGAACTTGCACCGCTGCTGGCACCCGAAGAGGCTGCATGGCTGGAAAATGCCACCTCTCCCCTCGCCTGAAGCATACAGATATTATCTTCAGAACCATATGCACATATTTGCACCAAGCGGTGCAGATATGTGCATCCGCCAAGGCAAATAAGTGCACCGCCGACAAGATTAATAATCTTCCGCGTGCAAGATTAATAATCTTACGGCTTGAAGATTATTAATCTTATCGCATATAGGCCGAAGTGCATCCGCCGGAGCAAAAGGCTGAAGAACCGCAAACAACCTTTTATCGCAACATTCAAACTTAAGAAAATATGGCTTTAATCAAATCAGTAAGAGGATTCACTCCCAAAATGGGAAGCAACTGTTTCCTTGCCGACAATGCCACGATTATCGGTGATGTAGTGATGGGAGACGATTGCAGCATCTGGTTCAATACCGTCCTGCGAGGAGATGTCAATAGCATCCGCATCGGAAACCGGGTAAACATTCAGGACGGAAGCGTCCTGCACACACTTTACGAGAAATCGACCGTAGAAATCGGCGATGATGTTTCTATCGGACATAACGTCACCCTGCACGGGGCATGTATCCACAACAAAGCACTCATCGGTATGGGCGCCACCCTGCTCGACCATGCCATAGTGGGCGAAGGTGCCATCGTAGCCGCCGGCGCTCTGGTACTTTCGAACACGATAATCGAACCATACACCCTTTGGGGAGGCGTTCCGGCAAAGTTCATCAAGAAAGTAAATCCTGCACAAAGCAAGGAATTAAACCAAAAGATAGCTAACGGATACCTGATGTATGCCTCGTGGTACAAATAAATGAAGAATGAGGAATGAAGAATCGCTGCGCCCGCATGGAATTCTTCATTCCTCATTCTTAATTCCTCAAAGCTTCCCAATCAATGCATCCACGTTTTCTTCTCGTGTCGCCCAGCTGGTAGCTATGCGCACCGCGGTATGCGTATCGTCTACTTTTTCCCAGACCTCGATACCGACCTGGGCAGAAAGGCGTGCCAATTGTTCGTTCTCCAATACCACGAAGAGTTGGTTGGTCTGCGGAGTAATCAGAAACCGGTATCCCCGTTCCTTCAGTGCCGATACAATCTTGTCCGCCATCACAATGGCATTGCGGGCAATCCGTTCGTATAATCCGTCGGTAAAGAGTGTATCAAACTGAAGTCCGAGTAAACGCCCTTTTGCCAACAATACCCCTCTTTGCTTGATAATGGAAGACAACTGGCGGATAGCACCCGGACGAGGCATCACCAAAGCCTCGCCAAACAAAGCACCCACCTTTGTACCACCAATGTAAAACACATCGCAAAGCGAAGCTATCGGGCAGAGTCAACCAGCGAGTGCAACATTACGAAATATTTTTGAAAAAGACCTCAGCCGGAGTCAAGAAATTGAGTTTTTCTCTCGGTCTGGCATTAATTTTCTTCCT
>NZ_NFJG01000082.1:0-20168 GCF_002159755.1 Bacteroides sp. An269 | reverse complement strand
ATTTATCGTGCGATGATTTGGGATGAGTTTTTGAGGCATTTTTGCTTCTGTGATGAGGAAGATAGCGGGCTATCTGACGAAGAACAGGAGCGAAAAGGACCAAAAAATCACCCAAAGCACACACGAAAACGGATACATCAAGCCAAGAAAAACTTTTTGGAGAAATTCAAAACAGCTTCTTAACAATTACGACCGCTTTACCCGTTCTCCTTTAATTGCCAATTATTAATTATTAATTGTTAATTGCTGATTATCATTTTTAACCTGAAGAAGATATGAAATCCTACAACCAAATCACAACGGAGATGATACAACAAGACCTCCGATACCTGGAACTGCTTTCGCACAACTTCCCGACCATAGCCTCTGCCAGCACCGAAATCATCAACCTGGAGGCCATTCTGAACCTTCCCAAAGGTACGGAACACTTCCTTGCCGACTTGCACGGGGAATATGAAGCGTTCCAACACGTATTGCGGAATGCTTCGGGTGCCATCAAACGAAAAGTGAACGAAATCTTCGGCAATACGTTGCGCGAAATGGAAAAAAAAGAATTGTGCACACTTATCTATTATCCCGAACAGAAACTGCAACTGGTAAAGGAAGTGGAAACCGAACTGGAAGACTGGTACGTCATCACCCTGAACCAGCTGGTAAAGGTATGCCAGAATGTATCATCGAAATACACCCGCTCGAAAGTGCGCAAGGCCTTGCCCGAAGAATTTTCCTACATCATACAAGAATTGTTGCACGAAAGCAGCATGGACCCCAACAAGCAGGCATACATCAACGTCATCATCAGTACCATCATCGACACACACCGTGCCGATGACTTCATCGTGGCATTGAGCAACCTTATCCAACGGCTGACCATCGACTCGCTTCACATCCTAGGCGATATCTTCGACCGCGGACCAGGTCCGCACATCATCATGGATACCCTGTGCGACTATCACAACTTCGACATCCAATGGGGAAACCACGACATCTTGTGGATGGGCGCCGCATCGGGAAACGATTGCAACATCGCCAATGTACTCCGGCTCGCCATGCGTTATGGCAACCTCTCGGTGCTGGAAGACGGCTATGGCATCAACCTGTTGCCTCTCGCCACATTCGCCATGGATACTTATGCCGATGACCCTTGCTCGTTCTTCGAACCAAAGATTGACGATACCCTTAATACAGACAGTGCAAAAACCATCCGCCTGATAGCACAAATGCACAAGGCTATCAGCATCATCCAGTTCAAACTGGAAGCCGAAATCATCCGCCGCCGCCCGGAATTCAGGATGGAAGACCGCATGTTGCTGCACCACATCGACTTCGAGAAACACACCATCACACTTAACGGCAAAGAATATCTGCTACGCGATAGTTTCTTCCCTACCGTAGACCCATCAGACCCCTACCGGCTGACCGACGAGGAACGTGATGTGGTAGACAAGTTGCACAAATCATTTACAAGCAGCGAAAAACTACGCAAGCACATGAAATGCCTCTTCCGCTACGGATGCATGTACAACGTATGCAACTCGAACCTGCTGTTCCACGCTTCCATGCCGCTCAATGCCGACGGTACCTTGAAAGAAATCGACATTTTAGGTGAAAGCTACAAAGGACAGGCTCTCTTAAAACGTGTGGGACAACTGATACGTACCGCCTATTTCGATGAAAGCGAAAGCGAAGAAAAGGCATTCGCCCTGGATTACATCTGGTACCTGTGGTGCGGAAAAGACTCACCCGCCTTCGACAAAGACAAAATGGCCACCTTCGAACGATACTTTATCGAAGACAAGGAAACGCACGTGGAAACAAAAGGATATTATTACCAGTTACGCGACCGCGAAGATATCTGCGACATGATCCTGGACGAGTTCGGTGTGGAAGGCGAACACCGGCATATCATCAACGGACATGTACCGGTAAAAGCCGGAAAAGGTGAAAAACCCATCAAGGCGAACGGAAAACTGATGGTAATAGACGGAGGATTCTCGAAAGCCTACCAGCCTGAAACAGGTATTGCAGGCTATACCCTGGTGTACCACTCGCGCGGATTCCAACTGGTACAGCACGAACCGTTCACCTCCACCCAGCGAGCCATCGAAGAAGGACTTGACATTAAATCGACCACTCAAATCGTAGAAATGAGTGCCAAGCGGATGATGGTGAAAGACACCGACAAAGGAAAAGAATTAAGTATTCAGATAGAAGACCTTAAAAAGCTGCTGGTGGGATACCGCACCGGTATCATCAAAGAAAAGGCAGACTGAAACAAACAAGGGGATGCCGGAATAAAAACAAACACTATTCCGGCATCCCCCTTAATTATTAATTATTAATTGTCAAACAAGCTTGTTCGTCACCGTATCAGGGAAAATCACTGAGGGCTTGAAGTGTTTGGCTTCTTCAAAATCCATCAATGCATACGACATGATAATCACGGTATCGCCTACCTGGACTTTGCGGGCGGCTGCACCATTCAGACAAATGCACCCAGATCCGCGCTCACCTTTTATTATATAAGTCTCGAAACGCTCGCCGTTATTATTATCCACAATCTGCACCTTTTCGCCGGCTATCATATTGGCGGCATCCAGCAAATCCTCATCTACCGTAATACTGCCCATGTAATTCAGATTTGCCTCAGTAACACTTACACAGTGAATCTTCGACTTCAGTACTTGTATCATCATCACACGCTCACTCCTTATATTTAATGTTATCTATCAAACGTACATCCCCACAGAATACAGTAATACAACCTACAATGTAGCCGCTTTCGTCCCACGAACTTACAGGCTGCAAGGTATTCCCGTCTACAATTTCGAAATATTCCAGACGCAACCCTTCAGCATCTTCAATACCCTTTTCCACAAATGCTTTTGTTTCTGCCAGCGAATGCACCTTGGCATAATCTACACTGGCAAACAGGGTTTTCGATATCTGCAAAGCCTGCATACGCTGTTCTCCACTCAAACGGGCATTACGACTGCTCAATGCCAGCCCATCGGCCTCACGTACGATGGGACAACCCACAATCTGCAACGAAAAAGGATACTTACGTACCATTTCACGGATGATGGCAAGCTGCTGGAAATCTTTTTCACCAAAATAGGCACGCGTAGGCTCTACAATCAGGAAAAGCTTGCTCACAATCTGGCATACACCGTTAAAATGTCCCGGACGATATTTGCCCTCCATCACCGTATCCAGCGGAGCATAACTGAACGTACGTGTGTCCGGTTCGGGATAAATCTCTTCTACCGAAGGTGCGAATACGAACGTGACGCCACACGCTTCCAAAAGCCGGCAATCGGCATCCAGCGTACGCGGATACTTCGCCAAATCATTCTTATCATTAAACTGGGTGGGATTGACAAAATCGCTGACCACCACTACATCATTCTCGGCAACGGCGCGTTTCACCAATGAAGCGTGACCGGCATGCAAAGCTCCCATTGTGGGAACCAGACCAATGGTTTTCCCTTCGCCCCGAAGTACATCCAACTTCGCACGAAGCTCATGAATAGTTTGAATTAATTCCATTTTTCTGATAATTAAACCCAATGTTTTTCTAAAAACAGGTGCAAAGTAACCACATTTTTACCAAATAATAAAGCAGTTTTTACAAAAAAGCACCATCCACAGACAGATTAACAAACTATAAGGTAAATAACGTGCACAAATTAACAAAGTGGTCTGATTTTTTTGTACCTTTGCACAACCTTTATGAGCAATAGTAGAAACATGAGTGCAAAAAAAGTATTATTCATTACACAAGAAATTACTCCTTACGTACCCGAAAGTGAACTATCGTTAATCGGTCAGAATCTTCCCCAAGCTATTCAAGACAAAGGCTGGGAAATCCGGACATTCATGCCCAAATGGGGCAATGTCAACGAACGGCGTAACCAACTGCATGAAGTCATACGCCTGTCCGGCATGAACATTATCATCGATGATACAGACCATCCTTTAATCATCAAAGTAGCTTCTATACAAGCTGCACGCCGCCAGGTCTATTTCATCGACAATGACGACTATTTCCAACACCGGCTGATGACAACCGATGAAGAAGGAAAAGAATATGAAGACAATGGCGAACGAGCCATCTTCTATGCCCGGGGTGTATTGGAAACCGTAAAAAAATTACGCTGGTGTCCCGACATCATCCATTGTCACGGATGGATGAGCGCCGTGGTTCCGCTCTTCATCAAAAAAGCATACTACGACGAGCCTTCCTTTAGAGATTCTAAAGTGGTATTCTCGGTGTACGGCAACGGATTCCAGTCAAACCTGAACCCGGACTTCACCAAACAAGTAATCTACAGAGAAATCACTCCCGATGATGTTAAGATGGTACAAAATCCTGTCGATTATGAAGAGTTATGCAAACTTGCTATCACTTATTCGGACGGCGTAGTGCAAAACAGCGAAAAGGTAAACCCTGCCATCATGGATTACGCACGCAGCTTGAATCTTCCTACCATAGATTACCAAGCCGATGAAAATACGTATGCAGACGCCTGCGATGCACTCTATAAAAAGGTGCTTGGCGACGCCGAATAAGACGAACTTATAACAATTAATCAGAAAACAATGAAACTTAAGTTCTGGGCGGCAATAGGACTACTGACAGCCGCTACACTCTACAGCTGTGATGATGAAACAACGGGAATCGGACAATTTGTCGCTGATGAAGACTTTATCCTTGCCAAATCCGATTCATATACAGTATCTACAGAATCGTATTTGCTGGACTCGGTATATTCCCGTTCAAATACAGCCTATCTGGGCAAGTTTACCGATGAAGGATATGGCACATTTACGTCCGACTTCCTCGTACAGATAAACTGTCCCGAAAACTTCCAGCTTCCCGACCGCCTGCAAAGCATCGACGAAGCAACGCTGGGACTTTACTACACCAGCTATTTCGGTGATTCTCTGGCTACCTTACGTGTACAGGTCGACACCCTTACCACAGCCATTCAAGACAACGGACTGGACAAGAACCTCTATTATACCAACCTGGATCCCACACGTTTCTATAACCCGCAGAGTCTTCCGTTAGCTACGAAAGATTATACAGCATACGACAAAACCGTCAGTGACTCACTTTACAACACCAGCGACTATTACCCGCATGTGTCCATTGACTTGGGAAAAGCATTCTGTGACAATTTCAAAAGCAAATACGACTATAGCGTAGAAGAAAACGGCGTTACCGTACATCCTTATTTCAAAGATGCAGAATCTTTTATCAACAACGTCTTGAAAGGATTTTATGTACACGTAACAAACGGTGAAGGTTCCGTCCTTTATATTTCAGATATTTACCTGCACCTGACGGTTTCTTATCTAGGCAGGAACTCGGCCGATACCGCCGACTCTTTATATACGGGCGTTGTGCCGATGACGGCAACAAAGGAAGTCTTCATGTCTACCCGTTTCCAAAACTCAGGACTGCAAAATCTGGTGGAAGACCCTACACGCACGTATCTGAAGACACCTGCCGGGCTATGCACCAAAGTAACACTTCCTCTGGAAACAATCTACGAAGATCACAAGAGCGATACATTGAATTCTATTTCACTCTCGTTCGAGAAAATGAGAGACCAGAGCAGCAGTCCATATAAAATGGGAACCCCGACCACCCTGCTGATGATAAGGGCAAAAGACATGAAAAGCTTCTTCGAAAACAACGAAGTAAATGACAATCGTACATCGTTCCTTTCCACATATAGCAGTACAAACAATGCTTACTCTTTCTCACAACTGAACCGGTTGATAGCGAATATCTTCAGCGAAATCAGACCGGAAATAGAAAAAGGTGAAACCGAATGGGAACAGTGGAAAGCCGATAACCCGGACTGGGACAAAGTATTACTGATACCAGTAAGTACGGAAACCGATGCCAATAGCAATGTCATTGGTGTAGACAATGACTTGAGCGTCAATTCGGCCATGCTGATAGGAGGAAAAGACCTCAACGAATCGACCGATGAAGACCAGAAAATTCAAATGAACATTATCTATACACAACCCCAACAAAAGTAATTTCCCGAAAACACACAAAGACGCAAAAAACACGGAGATGCATACACAAACAAACAATAAATGACTCTCTGTGCTTTTTGCGTCTTTTGCTTTCGGCATAAAAACAACACGACTATGAAATTAGGAAAATGGATTGGCGGCATCATGGGATTCATCGCCATGGGAGGACCGCTCGGAGCTTTGGCTGGATACGTGCTGGGCTCCCTATTTGACAAGGCGACCGAGGCTCAAAACTCTTTTGACACGACAAACGGTGATACACAAACCAATACCGGACAACGGAACAGCTTCTTATTCTCTATGCTTGTCATGGCCTCGTACATCATCCGCGCAGACGGAAGAATCATGCATAGCGAAATGGAATTCGTACGCCGCTTCCTGCGTACCAATTTCGGTGAAGAAGCTGTAAACGAAGGACAACAAATCCTACTTAACCTCTTCGAGGAGCAAAAACGGATGGACGCTACAAACCCATATGCCTTCCGCAATACCATACACGAATGTGGCGCACAAATCGCCGCCAATCTCTCCTATGGAGAACGCCTGCAACTGCTGGACTTTCTGGTGAAGATTTCACAGAGCGACGGTAAAGTATGTGAAAAAGAAATTGAAGCCCTGAAAGAAGTGGCACAAGCCATGCAACTCTCAGAAAAGGAAGTAGAATCGATGTTAAACCTGGGAGGTGACTCGCTGGCAGATGCCTACAAGGTATTGGAAATCGACCCCTCGGCAACTGATGACGAAGTGCGTACCGCCTACCGCCGTCTTGCCTTGAAGCATCATCCCGACCGTGTAGCTACCCTTGGCGAAGACATTCGTAAAGCTGCCGAAGAAAAATTCCAGAACATCAATAATGCCAAGGAACGCATCTACAAGGCAAGAGGGATGAAATAACAATAATTAAGAAACAGTTTCTAATAAAACCAACCAGGAGTTGGCCTATTAATTAATTATTAACTATTACATGTGGCACGAACTCCGACAGGTTATCGGTTATCTCCATACGGTTTTCACGGATGCCGATACCTGCCGGCTCTCCACCCACAATCCACGAGCCGATTACCGGATAGCGCCCGCCATATACCGTAGGCCTCACATATCCCTGATAAACATAAGCACCCTGATTATAATCACCCTCTGTCTCGCGAAGCAAAGGACGCTCCTCCCAGTTCCGTATCTCAACCACGCTTACATTATGCCCCTCGCGCGAAAAGACCGGCTTCTTACAATACACCCCCTCCTGGGGACGTGAAAGAAAACAAGGTAATACATAAGGCGAATCGGGAAACAACTCGAATATTTTTGTCAGAATGGCTTTGTTCGACATCACCAGTTTCCATATCGGCTCCAGCCATGTCAACGAAGCCAGACACCCGTCCGGACTTTCATCTGCCATCCACTCCCATGGGTATAACTTGAAGCAATGCTCAATGCGTTCCCCACTTGGGTCATAAAAACAACCGTCCTGCAAATCCATATCATTGATATCAAGCACACGGGTAGAATAGCCAGCCTCCATAGCCGTACTTGCCAAGTATTGCAGTGTCCCCGAATCTTCATGATTGTCGAGCACACCGGCAAAATGCAAGTTGCTTCCTGATGCGAAAATATCTTTCCACGACTGTACCAGACCTTCGTGAATGCCATTGTATTGGTCGCAATCCGGAAAAACATCTTCTTTCCATTGCCACTGGATCACGGAAGCCTCCAGCAACGAAGTAGGTGTATCAGCGTTGAATTCCAATATACGTGGTGTCCCCTTTTCATCCAGCATAAAGTCGAAACGTCCATATAAGCTCAGTTCATCCGCATTCCACGACTCCCGGATACGTTGACAAATCTCCGGCGGAAGCTGCAAGAAACGCTCCATCCATTCCGGTTCTTTTTCAATGATGTATCCTGCTGCCTCACAATACATACGATAAGCTTCTGCCGTAGCTTCCTCCAGCCGGCCGATTTCGTCCGATGTAAATTGGTAATAAGCCTCCTCACGCCAATAATCGCCGTGGAAATCAAATCCCAATGCCTCTATCTTTTCACGATAATCTGTTCGGGGGGTAACATATTTCCTTTCCATATAGCCTCATCTTTATGCATGAACACCCGAAGAACGGTGTGACGAACCGAACACACGGCCACTCGATTTCGACTTGCTTCCAGCAGGAGAGCTTACTTTCACTCCCGAAGGTGCATTGACCCGCGTACCATTAGCGTCTGTCCACGAACCCGTGTTCGGATAATAATAATGTGTCGTAGTCAACCCGTTCATCGCCGAAGGCATTAATGCCCAGCGCATCAGCATCGCGTTGTATATCCAACTGTTGCCTTGGCTGTCACGATATTCTTCCTTGTCTTTCGGGTCTTCGGGCAATTCAGTCTTTTGGGTACATGCAGCAAGCGTCATCAGACACATTGCCGCCATCAGGTAATGCCGTTTGTTCATATAGCTGCTCTTATTTAATGTTATACGGTACAAATATAACACAAATTCAATTCTTCAGCAACAAATCTTCATATTTCACCAATGCCTGCTTGAAAAGTTGGACAGCATCTGCCATCGTGCCATAAAACTCACCACCGGAAGCATTCAGGTGTCCCCCTCCATTGAAAAACTCGGCCGCCACCTTATTACAAGGGAAATTCCCTACCGAACGGAGCGAAATCTTAATCATATCTTTTTCAGTATCCTCACGGAGGAAAGCCGAAAAACAAATATTCTTTATCTGTAACGGAATATTGACGAATCCTTCCGTATCCCCCTTCACATAATGAAATTTGCCCTGCTCGCCCTTGGTCAGTGTTATCAGGGCAGAACGGAACTGAGGAAACACCTGCATCTTGTCATACAGCACATAACCCATCAGCCGCAAGCGGTCTTCAGAATAAGTGTTGAACACCTTGCGGTAGATTTCATCCTTATCAATGCCTTTCGAAAGCAACTCGCTGATGATAAAATAGATTTCCTGATTATTTGAATTGTATGTGAAACCGCCCGTGTCGGTCATCATCCCCGTGTAGATACATTCGGCACATTCCTTGGTAATGTCTTCAAAACAGCCCATCCGGCAAATCAGGCGGAACACCAGTTCAGAAGTAGAAGAGATTTCGGGATGTGAAATGACAATTTGGCAAAAGGTCTCCGGATTCAAATGATGGTCTATCAGAATTTTCTTCCCTTGCGCTGCCGCCACCGGACTTGCTAATGCATCAATACGCGAAAGAGCATTGAAATCCAGACAACAAACCACATCCGCTTCGGCAACCAACTTGTCGGCAAATTCAGCATATTTATCATAACGGAGTACGTCCTTGGCTCCCGGCATCCATCTCAGAAAATCCGGAAATGCATTCGGCACAATGACCCGAACCTCCTTCCCTTGTGTCTCCAGAAAATGAAGCAATCCCAGTGAAGAACCGATAGCATCCCCATCGGGCGACACATGGGAAACAATCACTATTTTATCGGCAGCCTCGAAACACTTGGCAACCTTATCGATATTGGCTTGAAGAATGATTTTAGATAACATACCTTTATTATTTGAAATTGAGGGTACAAAGATAGGGATAAATTGAAAATATCAGGATTCCCCAAGCCAAAAATTCATTCGGTTATCTCAATCAGATTGCCTTCCGGGCCCTCAATACAACTCTCATAATAGCCGTCACCTGTAATACGCGGACCGCTTACCACCCGATAACCATTGTCATAAAGAAGTCCGGTCAACCGATCCACTTCCGATTGGCTTCCCACAGCGAAAGACAAATGAATGTACCCGGCGCGGAACATATCTTTCGGCTCATCTTTCATGTCGGGACGCGACATGATTTCCAGCCTTGCCCCATCGCCAAAGGACAAGATATACGTACGTAACCCCGTCCGCAGATTATGATACATCTCATTGGAAACCGCCCCGAAGTAGCGGAAAAAAAAACGCCTTCACTTCTTCCAACTCATTTACATACAAAGCAATATGGTCTATTCTCATCATACAAATCCTACTATAAAGAAATACTATTTCATCAAACTGCAATCCTCATCGAAAAAAGGCCACAGGGTTAACCCTGTGCATGAATAGTAATAATACGAGTCAACCCGTACTACGAATAAGGCTTAAAGCAGTCAACCTTTTCTACAAAACTACACTATATTTTATATTCCACCAGCCGGAACGTATATTCCATGGGCTGGAATGTATATTCCACGGGCTGGAACGTATATTCCACGGGCTGGAATATAAAACCTATTACGCTTATAAACCGATTCTATCTATGATAGTAGAAAAAATCGGTTTGTGAAAATATGAATGGGACACAGAGACACGAAGGCACAGTGTTTTATTTTTTTGACCTCTATGAGCCTGTTTAAATTTTGCTCAGGTTAATTTTGCGAATTGTTTTCGAGAATGTTTTTCTGATTTTATGAAGAGGATAGCGGGCTATCTGACGAATAAAATCGGAAAAACAGACCGGAAACAAACGCAAAAGAACCTGATAGAATATTACTTTATTGGAAAATTTAAACAGGCTCTATATTTATTCCTCCGTGTCTCTGCGCCTCTGTGTTCGGTATAAAAATCATACAGATGACTAACGATGCAGAATCAACGCCGAACGTGCGCCTACGCTCACCTTTCCTCCTTGCAACGTGCCCAATCCGGCATCTGGAGCAATCCGTCCGTCACGGCATACTACCTGCCAAACACCTGCCGGCAATTCTACAGACGTAGCATGGTCGCGCGCATTCAGTATCACCGTTATATCCGTCCACGCATCTCCATTAGGCTGTCCTTTCAAGCGGAACGCAACCACATTATCTTCAGTTGCAGGTAAGAACTCCAGATATTTACGTACCGAATCGGCATCCCCCATACGGAAAGCCGGATGAGCACGCCGCATTGCGATAAGTCCGCTTACATAATCGAACAAGTCTCGGTTTTGTTTTTTAAGTTCCCAATGAATGGCATTGATTTCATCCGGACTATTGAATGAATTATGAACACCCTGCTTGTCGCGCATCACTTCATCGCCCGCAAAGATAAACGGCACGCCTTGAGAAGTCAATACAGCTGTCAATGCCAACTTATGCAAATCTTTACGCACATTTACCGAAGCCTGTGGCATAGTAGCCTTCAGCCTGTCTGCCAAGCACATATCATCGTGACAACTTACATAACTGATAAATTGTGTAGGCTGTAATGCCCAGAATTTAGGCACTTTATGAGCCCCTTCGCCATTGACTTGCGGATGCTCGATGCCGCCTGCAATACCGAAACGAATACCAGCCTCATGCCCTTTCAATCCGGCAAGGAAAGCACCTTGGGCATCATTGCCGAAAGGTCCGCGCAAGCTATCACGGAACTCATCGCTAAATGCGGCGATGCGGGACAAGCGGTCAATATTGTTTTTCATCGCCAACGAATCCATCGGCAATTGAGGCGCACCTGCAGCCCAACCTTCTCCATATATATAAATAGTAGGGTCTATTTCGTCTACAGCTTTACGGATGGCACGCATGGTTTCCAAATCGTGAATGCCCATCAGGTCGAAGCGGAAACCATCGACATGATATTCGTTCACCCAGTATTTCACACTTTCCACCATATATTTACGCACCATGGCACGCTCAGACGCTGTCTCATTACCACACCCCGAAGCATTGGCAAAATTCCCTTCCGGTGTCTGACGATAAAAATAACCGGGAACGGTACGCTCGAAATTGCTCCCTTCGGTCACTGCCGTATGATTATACACCACATCCATCACCACACGGATACCTGCCTGATGCAGTGCCATCACCATTTGTTTAAATTCACGGATACGAACCTCCGGAGCATACGGGTCGGTCGAATAAGAACCATCTGGCACATTATAATTCTTCGGGTCATATCCCCAATTGTACTGAGGAGTATCCAGCTTCGTTTCGTCCACTGATGAATAATCAAACGAAGGCAAAATATGAACATGTGTTACACCCAGCTCTTTCAGATGGTCGATGCCTGTTTTCTGCCCGCGAGCCGTTTTTGTCCCATTCTCCGTCAGAGCCAAAAACTTGCCTCGGTGGTCGATTCCCGATAAAGAATCGATGGAAAAATCCCGGTGATGCATCTCATAAAGAACTATGTCGGCAAAGCTTTTCAGTTCGGGACGCACGTCTTTGTCCCAACCTTCAGGGTCAGTCGCATTCAGATCGATGACAGCGGCCCGGTCTCCATTCACGCCAACTGCCTTCGCCCATACTCCCGGCGTATCGCCCAACCATACCCCTTTTACCTTTACATCGAACGTATAAAACTGACCGTTCAAGTCTTCAGATACCTCGGCACGCCATAAACCATTTTCGGCTGCCTTCATCGCCACCGTACGCGTAGGCTGCCCTCCCTGACCTTCGGCATACAGCTTCAGGTTCACTTCTTCTGCTGTAGGCGCCCACAGTGCAAACCGGGTTTCCTGCGGTGAATAAACCATCTCTTCCCAGTCACCTTTCACGACCGGATAATCAGCAAACGATTCATAATCGTTTTTTACGGACTGGCAACCCATAGCCGCCAATACCGGCAAAATCAGCAAGTGTCTTAACTTCATGGATTATTTTTATTAAGTTAGATAATGAATTTGTAGCTAAAGATACACCTTTTCATTACATGAGAAAAACCGATAGAAAAAATATAGAACTTTAACGTAGTTTTATCAAGTTGGTTATTAGGCATTTTCATCATTCCGCATGAGGTATTTATAGAAGCATTCACTTTTATTTCATACCGGTTTTCTCCCGATACAAACAAAAGAAACCACTAAAACTTACCTTACTAAAACAGGAAAAGCAACTACAGCTTTTTTATATTTTTATTATCCAAAATCGCGTCTACAAATATCTGAGACCGCTATTTCCACTTAATTTAATTTATATTTTCATTATTCGAAGGGTGGTTTCCGTCCAGTCTCCCTATCTTTGTGAGATAATTCTTAAATCACTCTAATACCAAGATAACGTATGACAATTATTTTTCGAATTCAGTATCACACGAACTGGGGTGAAAACCTCCGCGTTCTTATAGACGAAAAGACCACTGTAGAACTGACCACTGTAGACGGTTATTGTTGGCAAGGACAAACCGATTACCTGCCCGATACACCCGTCCCACTCGTCACTTACCGTTATGAAGTATGGCAAGACAACTGCCGCATCCGACGTGAATGGGGTATCCTGCCACACATTTTATATATAACCGACACACAAGAACGTCATTATCTGGTGCAAGATACGTGGCGAGACCTGCCTGCCGCTTCTTATCGGTTCAGTTCTGCATTTTGTGGTGAAAATGTTTCACAACGCATCGAAACACTCCCGACACCCGGAAACGATACAGCCATCGTCATCCGTGCCTTATGCCCGTCGAATGGGAAAAGCACGCGCATATTAGGCATCACCGGTAACTGCAAGACATTAGGCAACTGGGGCGAAACAGCTCCCCTCCGCATGCACGAAGTAAAGCCTAATGAATGGCAAGTAGCAATAGATGCTACCATATTGCCCCCTGACTTCACATATAAGTATGTCACCCTCTCTCCTGAAGACGGTAGCATAACCGAATGGGAAGCACACGAAAACCGCAGCATCACACCTCCGTCGCTCCAGCCTGGTGAGACCTATGTCACTCCCGAAGAAGAAGTATTCTTCGCCAGCGAAAGCTACAAGATAGCCGGATGTGCCATTCCTGTATTCTCGCTCCGCTCTGAAGGCAGCTATGGCGTGGGCGACTTTGGTGACCTGAAAAGTTTCATCCGCTGGGCTGCACACACACACCAGCGTGCCGTACAGGTCCTCCCCATCAACGACACGACAATGACCGGTACATGGACCGACTCGTATCCATACAGTAGCATTTCCATCTATGCTTTCCATCCGATGTATGTCGATTTACGGCAACTTCCAGCCTTGAATGACCAGGCATCTGCCATCACATTCGAACAGAAGCGCAACGAACTGAACGCTTTGCCACAAGTAGACTACGAAGCTGTGAACCAGTGGAAACGAGCTTACCTAAAAGCTATTTTCCAACAGGAACAAGATACAGTACTTAACTCGAACGGATTCTGCGAATTCTATCGTGAGAACGCCGAATGGCTACGCCCGTATGCAGCATTCTGTTACCTGCGCGACAAGTTCCAGACACCTGACTTCCACCAATGGCAAGATTACAGCACTTACCATCCGGAAACAGCCGAACAACTGTGCACACCTGACAACGAAGCCTATCCCGAAACCATGTTCCACTGCTACGTGCAGTACCTGCTTCATGTCCAACTGCTGGATGCCTGCAACTACGGACGTAAACTAGGCGTCATCGTCAAAGGCGACATCCCCATCGGTATCAGCCGCACCAGCGTAGAAGCATGGGTAGAACCTTATTATTTCAACATGAACGGACAGGCCGGTGCACCGCCCGATGCGTTTTCTACCAAAGGACAAAACTGGGGCATGCCAACCTATAATTGGAAGGTAATGGAAAAAGACAATTACCAGTGGTGGCAACGCCGTTTCCGTAAAATGGCAAATTACTTCACCGCTTACCGCATCGACCATATCCTGGGTTTCTTCCGCATTTGGGAAATTCCTATCCACTCTGTTCATGGACTGCTGGGACAGTTCGTTCCATCGCTCCCGATGAGCGTGGAAGAGATAGAAAGTTATGGACTGCATTTCCAGAAAGATTTCATGACCCGTCCTTTCATCAACGACCACATGCTGGACGAAATGTTCGGAACACGCAGTCAGGAAGTGCGCGACACCTTTGTGCGCCATGAACACCACGACATCTACTCGATGCGCCCCGAATTTGACACCCAACGGAAAATAGAAGCATACTTTGCCGGACGCACAGACACCGAAAGTATCAACCTGAAAGAAGGACTGTATGCACTGGTAAGCAATGTTCTGTTCATCCCCGACCGTGACAACTCCACAATGTACCATCCACGCATTGCTGTGCAGAACGATTACATCTACCGCCAACTGACCGGACAGGAACAGGATGCTTTCAACCGATTGTATAATGATTATTATTACCGCCGCCACAATGAATTCTGGTATCACGAGGCAATGAAAAAGCTACCTATCCTCACACAAGCCACCTCGATGCTGGTATGCGGCGAAGACTTGGGAATGGTGCCCGACTGCGTACCCTGGGTAATGGAACAACTGCAAATCCTTTCGCTCGAAATCCAACGCATGCCGAAAAACCCGCAAGATGAGTTCGGACACGTACACTCCTATCCGTTCCGCTCGGTATGTACCATTGGTACACATGACATGTCTACCTTCCGGGGTTGGTGGGAAGAAGACCGAAACGTAGCTGCCAGATTCTTCTATCACGAACTGGGACACTGGGGAAATTTGCCTGAACATGCTCCGGGATGGCTGTGCGAGGATGTTGTGCGCCGTCACCTATACAGCCCATCAATGCTCTGCATCCTGACATGGCAGGACTGGCTGGCAATGGATGAACAATTGCGCAACCCTGATGTAACCATCGAACGCATCAACGTGCCCGCCAACCCGAAACACTACTGGCGTTGGCGTATGCATCTCACACTGGAAAATCTGATTAAACAAGATGCCTTCAATGACAAAATACGCCGGATGATAGACGAAAGCGGAAGATAAAAATAATTACGCGACTGCACGGACGATTGTAGGTCGTCCGTGCAGTCGCGTGCTATTCGAAACAATAAGATTATAAAAACACTCATAAACCATGAAAGAAATACCTAACCTTAGTTTCTGGAAACTGTGGAACATCAGTTTCGGCTTTTTCGGCGTACAGATAGCCTACGCCCTGCAAAGCGCCAACATTAGCCGCATCTTCTCCACGCTGGGTGCCGACCCTCACAGCTTGAGTTACTTCTGGATACTACCTCCCCTAATGGGAATCATCGTACAGCCGCTCATCGGAGTGTTCAGCGACCGTACATGGTGCCGTTTCGGCAGGCGCATCCCTTATTTGTTCATCGGAGCCATCATCGCCGTATTGGTAATGTGTATGCTACCCAATGCCGGGAGCTTCGGTATGACCGTATCGGCAGCTATGGTTTTCGGTCTGTTCTCACTGATGTTGCTCGACACCTCCATCAACATCGCCATGCAACCGTTCAAAATGATGGTAGGTGACATGGTAAACGAGAAACAAAAGGGACTTGCCTATTCCATACAAAGTTTCCTCTGCAATGCCGGAAGCCTTGCAGGCTACCTCTTTCCCTTTATTTTCGCTACTCTTGGCATCAGCAATATCGCTCCCAAAGGTGTTATCCCCGACTCGGTCATCTACTCATTCTACGTAGGCGCCACCATCTTAATCCTATGTGTTATCTACACCACCGTGAAAGTGAAAGAATATCCACCGCAACTCTATGCCGAATACCATGGCATTGCCACTAGCGGAGAAGAAGAAAAAACAAATGTGTTCCGCCTGCTGGTCAAAGCACCGAAAGCTTTCTGGACGGTAGGGCTGGTACAGTTCTTCTGCTGGGCAGCATTCATGTTCATGTGGACATACACTAACGGAACGGTAGCCGCCAACGTATTCGACACACCTTCTGTCGAAATCGTGAAAGACGGAATAACCTCGCTGGTACTCGATACACAATCGAAACAATACCAAAATGCAGGCGACTGGGTGGGTATTTTATTTGCCGTACAGGCCATCGGTTCGGTTATATGGGCGGTAATCCTGCCTTCATTCAAGAGCCGCAAGCTAGTTTATTCCTTGAGTCTGGTACTGGGAGGCATCGGCTTTGTGTCTACCTTCTTCATCCACGATCAATACCTGCTGTTTGTTGCATTCCTGCTGATAGGTTGCGCTTGGGCTGCCATGCTGGCTCTTCCGTTCACCATCCTGACCAACTCACTATCGGGCGGCCACATGGGAACATATTTGGGACTTTTCAATGGAACCATCTGCATCCCACAAATTGTAGCAGCCGCTACAGGAGGACAAATACTTCATTTATTCACCCGTGAAGGCAATGTTCCTCCCGAAGTAAATATGCTGGTACTGGCTGGCATATTGCTCTTTGCCGGTGCTTGCTGTGTGGGATTCATCAAAGAAAAGAAAGCGTGAACAAAAGATAGAATTCATAGCAAGACGCAGCCGGTTGCGGAAGCCCGCGGATATAGGTGCGTCGGCAAACTCATATAAGTCCATCCGCTGTAAGATTAATAATCTTCAGGCTGTAAGATTATTAATCTTACAAGCGGAAGATTATTAATCTTACACCAGACGAAGTTATCTTCACTTTATCAATACAGCATACGAACCCTTTTCTGTCATATCCACACAAGCTATCCCTAATGATTCACATTCGTCCCTCAATCGTTTTTTATACGATTCATTCAATGCATTATCAAACACAACCTTCCTCAACTGGAAAAGAGCAGTCAAATCCTCCATATCTCCTTTAAATCCTTTACATATATAAATATAGTCAAGCGGAAGCCGTTCCGTTACTTCTTTGTCTTTCCAGCGTGCATCATTAGCCAGTGCTACCCGTAATGTTTTTATTTGACAGATACCATTCTTTGCAAATAATTGCACGACATTGCGCTCGCGCTTTGTATAGATACCAGAACGAGAAAAATAAAGATAATCCTCTGTCGGAACCAGACGGTCAACAAGAAATGTAACCATTAAAACATCCAAACAACACAAAACTGCAATCAGTTTCCGGGCAGACCTACGGGAAACATACAATAAAGCTGCCACTATACACAAAGCCAACAGCCACGCCTGCAACGGAGAAAAATAAACAGACGTAATTTGAGACCCAGACAACCCCTGTACCCACTCCATTATCCCATTCAATACTTGCACTGACAAAGACAATCCTTTCACCAGCCAAGATATCGCTCCGCATACCAAACAGATTAGCGTCAATGCTAAAATAACAACAGATAAAGGAGTCACAACCAGATTGGCAAGTAAAAAATAAGTAGGAAATGTACCGAAATAACACAAGATAAAAGGAAGTGTCCCCAGCTGGGCTGCAAACGATATTGCCAAAGATTGCCAAAGATAATTGAGTACCCACCAACGACTATGCAACAGCCTTTCCACCAACGGATAAATAACCAGCAAAGACAATACGGCCACAAAAGACAACTGAAAACTGACATCAAACAGATACATCGGCTGATAAAGCAACATCAAAAAAGCAGCCAACGAAACGGATGAGACACCTGCGAACCTACTTTCTGTAAATACGGCAGCCACCACACACAAAGTATACATGACCACCGCACGAATCACCGAAGGACTTAAACCTGAAAGAAAAGCAAAGCTCCATAAAAAAATTACAACCAAAATACTTAAGAGCCATTTTCCACCACGTACATATCGCAAAGGATAAAGTATCCACGACACAATGAAAGCCA
Organism: Bacteroides sp. An269; assembly: GCF_002159755.1. Taxonomy (NCBI): domain Bacteria; kingdom Pseudomonadati; phylum Bacteroidota; class Bacteroidia; order Bacteroidales; family Bacteroidaceae; genus Bacteroides; species Bacteroides sp. An269. The sequence goes on along the minus strand of NZ_NFJG01000082.1, from coordinate 1,681 downwards.
ATAGAACAATATGCATTCCAGACAATGCCAATATGTGACTGGTTCCTGCAGCCGTATACGAATCTTTCAATTCTTGTGTCAACTCGCTCTTATCCCCTACCGTAAGTGCCGAAACCACAGCAAGAACTTCTCCTTCCAACCCCCACGACTGGAAAATACGAACAATCTGCTCACGATAAAGCAGAGCACGCTGCCGGAAAGAAAGACTTGTATGGCTCTTCAGTTTCTGCCAGTCTCCGGCAAAGGCTACCGCAGTACCTGCGATACCTTGACGCTCCAGATACAATCCATAATCAAAACCGGAAAGTTCAACATCCGAAACCGGACGACTGATACGTGAACGAAAGACCAAACGATCACCGCATGACAATACACCTTGAATAGAATCCGGCATCCAGTATAACACAATTTTCCGGTCCACAGCCTGCCAGCACTGTGCCGAATCGACTTTCATACATTCTACTTGCACCACTGCCTGCATGGTTTTCGGCTTATGATGAGGAACATCCATGATTGTACCGATGTAAACAACCGGTTTTTTTACCCATGCATAACGAATCGCCTCCCGCTCTGATAAAAACAAGACTGCCCCTAATAAAGCGACATTCACATAAACCACTATCCCGAAAAGCATCCGCCACCGGTAAACTTTCAAAGGATAGCATGCCAAAGCAATTACAAAAGTACATCCCCATGCTATCTCCAGCTCTGACACACATGTGATTTCCGAAAAGAAAAATCCGGAAACAAAAATTCCGGTTGCCAAAGCAAGAGTCAACCGGAACAACGGGTAAGCAGTCAAACGGTCAAGCACATCAATGAGCCAATGATTTCAGTTGATGCACCATTTCTCCAAAATCGGGTGCCTTAAACACCGTACTTCCTGTCACCAACACATCTACTCCCGCTTCTACCAGCCGGGCACCTGTTTCCAAGTTTACTCCTCCATCCACTTCTATCAACACATCAGCCTGCTTTCGGTCAATCAATGAACGTAAGGCACGTACTTTATTTATGGTATTTTCAATAAACTTCTGTCCACCAAATCCAGGATTTACACTCATCAGCAGTACCATGTCCACATCATTGATAATGTCTTCCAACATTGATACCGGGGTGGATGGATTCAGTGTCACACCAGCCTTCATACCGGCATCTTTTATCTGTTGTATTACCCGATGCAAGTGCACACAAGCCTCGTAATGCACATTCATCATCATTGTCCCCAACTCTTTCACTTCACGGAGAAACTTCTCGGGCTGCACAATCATCAGATGTACATCCAATGGCTTCTGTGAAAGTTTCGCCACATATTTCAATACGGGAAATCCAAAAGAAATGTTCGGTACAAACACACCGTCCATGATATCAATATGCAACCAGTCGGCATCACTCTGATTTACCTTCTCAAGTTCTAGTTCCAGATTGCTGAAATCGGCAGCAAGCAGGGAAGGAGATATTTTCAAGTCTGTTTTCATACGTCTTAGTTATTAATGAATAACAAACATACGTAAATTTATTCAGATATCCTGCTGTTTTTAAGAAAAATTGTGCAAAACAAACTCACAAACTCACGGCAGAGTCAACCAGCGAGTGCAACATTACGAAATATTTTTGAAAAAGACCTCAGCCGGAGTCAAGAAATTGAGTTTTTCTCTCGGTCTGGCATTAATTTTCTTCC
>NZ_NFJG01000081.1:0-20318 GCF_002159755.1 Bacteroides sp. An269 | reverse complement strand
AACATATAGGTTCAACAAAATAATAGCGACTGAAACTATTAGGTTCATAGTGACAGTCGCTATTGTTGTATATAAAGGTTTAAAACTTGTAGTTTATCGAATGCTTACAGTAAATGAGAATGTATCTGTCTTTTTATGTGTTTGTCCCAAAGACAATACCTATTCTAATAGCTGTTCCCTATGACTTTCAATGTACCTCATAAAGTCGTAGAACTTGTGATTGCGTTTTCTTATTATACGCGGTTTAGATACGAAACCATGTAGAATGTTACAAAAATCAAGTGATTTTTCGCTCGGTGTTTTTCCTGAATAATACAAAAAACACCCGACTTTACATTCTTGGGAGTAAAATCGGGTGCTTGTTTTGCAAAACATTGATTTTCAATGTTTATTGCGGTGCGTACGGTAATCGTACCTGCCGCTTATAATATCTTTTTAATCAGTAACTTATGCGTAACCTAAAATTTGATGGTTACGACTTGGTTACGATTTCATCTTGTCAATTTTCGTAGCTTATGACACCACCGTGTCACCTTTCGATTGCGAGTGCAAAAGTACTACACATTTTTGAAACATGCAAGTTCTTGACAATATTTTTTTTCAGCCTTTTTTCAAGTGCAAGGTGCGAGCCTATATATATAAATAGGCTTGCACCTTGCACTGAACTAATTTTGAACCTATTAACCTTACTCCTGACCGAAACGGATTGACCTCGCATTTTCCCGCAAAAAAAATGCAGGAACAAAAAAATTATGGTGTAGTACACGTATAGTATACCATGCGGATTTTGACTTATCGGGAACTTTGCGGCAAACATTTCAATAATTAGGATTATGACAGAAGTTATCGTAATGGAAAGTGCCGCCTATCAAAAGATGATGGGGCAAATAGCGAAAATCGCTGAGTTCATTACCAAGAATGAACACAAGTTGCAGGATTGCGACTTTGACAACGATGTATGGCTGGACAGTCAAGAAGTGGCCGATATGCTCCATATCAGCACACGCACCCTGCAACGGTTAAGGAGCGACGGACTGGTAGAGTATTCGGTGTTCCGCCGCAAGTGCCTGTACAAGCTCTCAGAAATAGAGAAAAAGGTACGGGAAAAGGTTATCACGTGTGAACCGCACCTGATAGACGTTTACAAGAAGAACCGGTTGTTGGATATAACAAAGGACGAAGACAATGAATAAGGAGGATATTTTGCAGGCGACGGACAGGGGGCTTTCGGTGTTCAGACACTACCTGCCCGTGCCGTTCCGCATCGGTAAGAAGTTCCTGAATCCTTTATATAAGGATACGAAGGCATCGTGCAACGTATATTATGACCGGCGGCATTCGGTGTATAAGATGAAGGATTTCGGCAATGAGGAATATTCCGGGGACTGCTTCGAGTTGGTAGGGACAATGACGGGGCTGAGTTGCAGGAACGCGAAGGATTTCGTTGAAATCATGCGCATCATTGACCATGACCTGCATTTGGGGTTGGCAGACGGTTACGAAAATTGTGTGGACACATCTTCCGTTCAGGTAGTTTGTCCGCCCACGCCGGAACAGGTGATAAAGAAAATACGCCCGTATAATATCGTACCAAGGGCGTTCAATGAAACAGACCGGATATTTTGGAGCAAATCCAGAATCACGGAGCATACATTAAATAAATATAATGTACGGCCTCTGCATTCGTTCAGTTCCGTCAATCAGGAAGGGAAAAGCTATACCTTGACTGAAACGGCACAGGAACCGATGTATGGCTATGTAGGCGACAAATACATTAAAATCTACCGCCCGCGCTCGGAGATGCGTTTCCTCTATGCCGGAGATTTGGGCGACAATTACTGCTTCGGACTTGACCAATTATCCGCCAAAGGGGATTTGTTGTTTATCACAGGCGGTGAGAAAGACGTGATGAGCCTTGCGGCAAACGGATTCCATGCCATCTGTTTCAATTCGGAAACGACGGTCATCCCTACCTCTGTGCTGATGCTGCTCTCCTACCGGTTCAAACACATTGTCCTGCTGTATGATATGGACAAGACCGGTCTGGAAGTTTCCGCCAAACGGCAGGAAGAATTGAAGCCGTTTGCATTGAAACGCCTTTTGCTGCCACTGTCAGGAACAAAAGAAGAAAAGGATGTAACGGATTATTTTGCGTTGGGACACACGCACGACGATTTATTGAAATTGTTCTTAAACCATTTGGATTCATTATACAAGGAAGATATGTCAGCATTAAAATCATGCGAGTTGGATTTCAACAACCCGCCACCTGTGGCACAAATGATAGTATCGGTGAACGATGTGCCGTTGGGAACACAAGGGAACCTGCTCTGCATCACCGGCGGGGAGGGTACGGGGAAAAGCAACTATGTGGCCGCCCTGATTGCCGGTGCTGTGAAACCGGAAAACGCGGAGGGCATCGACACGCTGGGCGTTTCCATTGAAGGGAACCCGAAAGGCAAGGCGGTGCTGTTCTATGACACCGAACAGAGCGAGGTGCAACTATACAAGAACGTAAGTACCCTGCTGCGCCGTTGCGGGCGCGACACGATGCCGGAGTGGTTCAAGGCATACTGCCTGACGGGGATGAGCCGCAAGGAGCGGCTGAAGTCCATTGTGCTCAGCATGGACAAGTTCCATTACCAATACGGGGGCATCCATCTGGTGGTCATTGACGGCATCGCCGACCTGATACGCTGTGCCAACGACGAGGCGGAGAGCATCGCCGTCGTGGAGGAACTCTACCGGCTGGCGGGCATCTACAACACGTGCATCGTCACGGTGCTGCACTTCATCCCCAACGGGCTGAAGCTGCGCGGGCACTTGGGCAGCGAACTGCAACGCAAAGCTGCCGCCATCCTCTCCATCGAAAAGGACACGAAGCCCGCCGTTTCGGTGGTGAAAGCCCTGAAAGTACGGGACGGCAGCCCGCTGGATGTACCGCTCATGCAATTCGCATGGGACAAGGAGAAGGCGATGCACGCCTATCTGGGCGAGAAACCGAAAGAGGAAAAGGACAGGCGCAAGGAAGAGGAACTCGTGGCGGTAGCACGCGAACTGTTCAGCCGGAAACGCTTCATCGGCTACATGGAGCTTTCGGAAGAACTTCAGGCGGCGTTCGAGGTGAAGGAACGCACGGCCAAGAGCTACATCCGCTTCATGCGGGAAAAGGAAATCATTGTGAAATCACCCGACAGCCCGAACAGCTACATGCTGGGCGAGGTATAAAAGCACAGGAGGAACGGCCATGTTAGTGGACAAGACTGAATTTGAGGCGTGGATGGAGCGCATCATGGGTGAACTTTACCGCATATCGCGCAAGCTGGACAAGGCGGAGAACCGGCAGAAGCACCTGAACTACCTGAACGGGGAACGGCTGTACGACAACCAGGAGGTGTGCCAACTGCTGCGCATCAGCAAGCGCACGCTCCAGCGATACCGGAACAACGGGGCATTGAAATTCCATTCAATATACCACAAGACCTATTACAAGGAATCAGACCTGCACGAGTTCATCCGCAACAACTTCGACGAGAACGAAATCAAGCGTCAGGCACGGAAGGACAAGCTGTCGGAAACTTATCCGATGCCCGAAGAAATGGATGAAAACGGCGGGGAGAAAGAAACAGAAGAAAAAGAACTCTCAGATGATTGTGGATAATGCATCTTGGATGTTCATCGTTCAGGGATACTCTCTACCGCTGTGAAGCAGGAAGTTCCCGCTATTTAAGTTAAACAACCGGCTTCATTCTGTCGGGAGGACAGGGTGGAGTCATTTCTAATAAAATTCCAGTTTTGTGTCGTAAAAACAAGAATATTTCTTATCTTTGCACCGACAACCAAGGACATGGGATTATGATTATCACAAGGGAAGTACAGAAACGATTGGAAGATTTTCAGCCCGATTACGTGTTTACCTACCGGGACTTAAACTTGCCTGCCGAAACGAGCGAAAGCATCATTAAAATGCTGAATCGGCTGGCGGGTGAAGGCTACTTGGCTAAAATATCCAAAGGACGGTTCTACAAGCCTAAAAAGAGCGTGTTCGGAACGTTGAAACCCAGACAAGAAGAGTTGGTGAAGGATTTGTTGGAAAAGAACGGAAAGCGCATCGGATATTTGACCGGTTACTCCGTCTTTAATCGGTTGGGGCTTACTACACAAGTGCCCAACATCATCCAAATCGGCACAAACCAACGCAGGAACAAGAAACAACGGGATATATTCACCGTCTGCTTTGTCCTGCAACCTAACCCGATAACCAAAGACAATATTCCGCTCCTGCAATTATTGGATGCCATCCGCTTCATCAAGGAAATACCCGACACCACGATAGAGGCATCATACAGGCGCATAGCTTTTCTGGTAGGAGAACTTGGCAGGAGGGAGAAGGAAAAGATGGTTGCCTTGGCCGAGGCCTATCCGCCAATGGTACGCGCCTTGTTGGGAACCATCATCGAGAACGATTGCGGTATGGCGAAAGCGCAACCTTTATGGGATTCATTGAATCCAGTAACGGTCTATAAATTGGGAATAAATGAAGATACATTGCCTAATAAAAAGAAATGGAGGATTGAATGATACTGGAAAAACAACCTGAACTGTTAGCAGATGCAATACGCGCGGCTTCCGAATATTACCATATAGCACCGGTCTATATCGAAAAAGACTATTGGATAAGCAAGATATTGCAACAACTCTCCCGAAGCGTTTATATGGAGAACACGGTGTTCAAGGGCGGCACATCCTTGTCAAAAGGGTACGGATTGATTAACCGCTTCTCGGAAGATGTGGATGTGGCTGTACTCACGCAAAAGTTGAGCGGAAATCAGATAAAGACTTTGATTTCCAAGGTCTGCAAAGAAATGACCCAAGGCTTGCAGGAACAGGTTGTGCCTGAACTGACAAGTAAGGGTTCCCGTTATCGGAAAGCCTTGTACCAATATCCGGCAAGCGTCCATGACCCGTTGTTTGATTTTGTCGCCAACCGTGTAGTCGTGGAAATAAATTCATTTGCCAATCCTTATCCATATGTCAGACGGCAAATAAAGAGCTTTATCACTTCCTACCTTGAAAATACAGGTATGGACTCTTTCATTGAAGAATATGACCTGCATCCGTTTGAACTGAACATTCTGGACAAACGGCGCACCTTGTGCGAGAAAGTCGTTTCGCTGCTCCGTTTCTCCTTTATGGATAATCCGGTGCAAGGATTAACCGGGAAAATCCGCCATTTCTATGATATCTATTTTCTGCTTGACGATAGGGAATGTATGGAATATGTGGAACAGGATTTCATTAAAGACCTGCAAGAACTGGCGGCGCATGACCGACAAATGTTTGACTCACCGGAAAAATGGAAACATACACCCATTAAAGAATCTCCCCTTCTTGGTTCATTCAATGAGCTATGGAAGCAATTGGGCGGATATTATGAACGGGAATTAAATTATCTGGCATATAGCCGGATACCTGATGCGAATCAAGTTGGAAAGAAATTGCACGATTTCATTTCGATAATTGAAAACAAGATATAATTTACAACATACAGGGATTTATGGCTCGACCGATTAAAGAAACGCCGGTAGTTACCGGTAAGGACGCTAAACGCTTTGCGGAGAAGATAGCTCACTTGAAACCTGAAAGCAAGGAAGAAAGGGAGGCGGCAAAGAAGGTTTATGCGAAGTTCAAGGCTCAATATACATTTTGGTGAAAAACATATAAAGAATGTATTGGCGAGATTTGAAATAGAAAACTTGGCAACCACCTTACTATATGTAGTTGCCAAGTTTTTCATTAAGTGTACCCCGCTCACAGCTTCATCTTCCATTTCGGTTTGTCCTGCGGTTTCTCCGTGCCGTCTTCCGGTTGGGGGATGCCGCCGATTACGACCTTTTCCTTGCCCGCGCTCATCAGCTCCTTGATGCTGATGGTCTTGGGCATGGCTGACAGCACCGGCGGTTTGCGCTCCGCCGCATGTGCCATGTAGTCGGGCATACGGTGGACGTATGGTTCGGATGCTGCCGGGACGGCAGGGTCGCCGGGCATTGAGGGAGCGGGTTGCGCCACCGATGGAGCTTGCGGCTCCGGCCGGATTTCCGTTACCCCTTCAGTGTTGGCCTCCTGCGCATCGACGGATTTCAAGGAGAGCAATATCTTGCGGTCAAGCGTGGCAAGCTCGGCCTTGAGTTGCTTCAACTCATCCTCTTTTTTCCATGTTTCATCCACGACCTGCTTCAGGACGGGGATTTCCTTTTCAATGTCAGCATTGTCCCGCGTGTATTTCTCTATCAGGCGGGGGATGCTGTCAAAGGCGTTGATGAAATTCCGGCAGGCGGTCTGCGGGTCGGCTGCCAAGCGTCCGTTGTTGTAGTTGTACAGGAGCTTGCCCGTGCCGCGCACGAAGAAGCGGTTCTCGCAGAAGTCCAGCCCCTCCTTGACGGTGGTGTCGGTCTTGACCACGATTTCAAAGCCGTAGAGGGAGCCGATGGGAACCGGCTGGCCGTGCGTGCGCTCCTTGTCCTCTATCTCGTGCAGTCGGGCGGCAATGACTTTGGGGTCGCTGCCCGTTACCCCGTCAATCTTCAGCGGGTTGAGCTTCTTGCCGTCCTTGTCGTACTGCACGCGGCTCTCGAAGTCGGCCATGTCCTGCCGCGCCCTCGCGATGATGTCGCTGTTGGAGGCTTGGTTGGCCAACAGGGTCTCCAACCGGATGCGCGAATCGCCCTTGCCGCGCTGGAACGCCTTGCGCTCGCCCTCCAGTCCGGCAATCTTCTTCTCCAGACGCGCCTTGTCCAAGAGGTCAGTGTTGCCGGAGAGGATGGCGACATACTCGGAGTAGTTCATGCCCCCTTTCTCGTCCATACTGCCCTCGTCGATGGTGCGGCTGCCCATGCGGTTCTGCTTGAGCTGGGTGATGAAAAGCTGCTTGTTGTGGAGCAGGTTGAACTTGTAACTGTCCAATGACTTCTCCACCGCATAGATGATGACATCGACCTTGTTATCGGCATAGAGCTTCGCCACCTCGTTGCCCTTGCGGATGCCGCGCCCGTCGCGCTGCTGGAGGTCGCTTGGGCGCCACGGTGCGTCCAAGTGATGGATGGCCACACACCTTTTCTGCGCATTGACACCCGTGCCCAACATTTCGGTGGAGCCGAACAGCACACGGATGCGCCCCTCGTTCATCGCCTCAATCATCGCCTTGCGCTTCTTCTCGGTCTTGGCTTCCTGAATGAAGCGTATCTGGTCTTCGGGGATGCCGTGGTCTTCGACCAGTTTGCGCTTGATTTCGCTGTACGGGTTCCACTGGTCAGGCTTGTACGTACCCAAGTCGCTGAACACGAACTGCGTGCCCTTATGTTCGGCATATCGGTTGTAATACTGCGCAATCATGTCGGCGCAGTGGGTCGCCTTGTTGTCGCGGTCGTCGTCATATTTCAGCGGGTCGATAAGCCTCATGTCGAGCGACATCTTGCGGGCATAGTCGGTGGCGATGAGCATCTTGGCCTTTTCTTCCTTCTCGGTCAGCGGCGGACGGCCCAATACGGTGGCGTTGCCGGTCTTGGCGAACTCCATGAGCCTGGCGATGAACTCCTGCTGGTCGGGCGTGGGCGCGATGTTGTGCAGTATCTCGTTCTTCTTCGGGCGGTCGATGCCGATGTCCTCCGCCGTGCGGAAGTCGGTAATCTCGGAATAGAACGAGGCGAGTTCGGGCACCTTGATGAAATAGCGGAAGCGTTCCTTCTGCACAATCTCGTTGGTCACGGAAAACTCATAGTCAATGGACTTGCGTGCGAACACCGCCGCCCATGCGTCGAAGGAGCGGATGCCCTGCCGCTCCAGTTCGTTGGGGCGCAGGTATTTGAACAGGAGGTACAGCTCGGTCAGTGAGTTGCTGATGGTCGTCCCCGACAGGAATGTGGCTCCCAAGTCCTTGCCGGTGCGCTGCTGGATGGTGCGGATGGCAAAGAGCATGTTGAGCGCACGCTGGCTGCCCTCCGAGTTGCCCAGCCCCGCCACACGGTCGTGGCGCGTGGTGAACATGAGGTTCTTAAAGCGGTGAGATAAATCCAAAATTCCGGATTTATCGCATTATCAGAACTTTTAGGAGCTTCCTGTAAAAAAGTCTAATCAATTAGTAATCATTATCTTTTCATCGCAATAGGTTCTGATTAATATTTCGTCTATAATTGTAGAATAACTTTCAAACAATATGCAATTATGGACATATCTAATCTGAACGAAAAAGTCAAAGGTCTTGTTTCTTATTTACAAGATACTGGTTATTCGGCCATGTACATAGACTATGTGAAGAAAATGGTCAAGTGGCTATCGGAGAATTCCAACCATTACAAATGGACGAGTCTCTCCGAGGCTGCACAAACCTTAAAAGAATTATGGCCCAATAGGTACACCTGTAGAAATAAGGTGCGCCTACTACGTATCATTCGCCAATATGTTGAGAAAGGAATATTGCCTGATGGGCATAAGCATTACATCAGTCCTCACCATTATGAGTTGCTTGTGGAGGAATACAGGAAGATAACGGATGTGGCTTTCCGTATTGTAGATAAGCGTTGCAAATCATCTGCAAACGTGAAATATGCATTATCCTCGTTTTTCTTCCATTTGCAAGAAATGAGAATGTACTCGCTTGAATCAATAACCGAAGATGCAGTCCTGGAGTTGTTCTCCCAAGACGGGAAACTGGGTAAAAGCCATTCACGCAAATACACGGTGGAATATGGATTGAAAGCCTGTTTGCCGCACTATGGCCGATCCGTAGAACGGATAATCGCATACCTGCCATCCATACCTAATAAACGGAAGAACATTCAATATCTTACGGAACTAGAGCTGGCGGCAATCAAGCATACGTTGGAAAACGACAGCACAATATCCCTACAGGACAAAGCCATCATAACCTTGGCCATGTATACTGGATTGCGTGGGTGTGATATCTCTGCACTCACGCTTAACAGTTTCGATTGGGAACACGACCTGATAAAAATCACTCAGGTAAAGACTGGACAGCCACTGACATTGCCACTCCGTGCCGTGGTAGGGAACGCTGTATTTGATTACCTGCTCAAAGAACGTCCCCGAAGTTCTGAACCATATGTTTTTCTCACAATACACTTTCCATACAGAAGGCTTCATACTAGCAATCTCGATGCCATATGTTCAAAAGTCATGTGCAAAGCAGGTATAAGACAAGGTAAAAATGAAAGGAAGAGCCTGCACCTGTTCCGCCACAATGTGGCGACGACTCTGTTACAAGGTGGTGTACAGCAACCTGTCATAAGTGCCACCCTCGGTCATGCGTCCCCAGATTCTCTTGACCGTTACCTTAGTGCGGAATTCAAGAGACTGAAGGAATGTTCATTGAGCATAGAACACTTTCCCATAGGAAAGGGGGTGTTTGACGTATGAAGGCAATTTCATTCCTATCCAACGCTATAGAAGGATATGTAAAATACCGCAAGGCTTCCGGACGTGACAGCCATAGCTATGTCAAGAACGTAATACTGTTCGACCATTTTTGTGCAAAGGAATATCCGGGACAAACCGAACTTACCCAAGAAATCGTTGACAGGTGGTGCAGGCAACGTCCATCTGAATGTACGAACTCCTGCGTGTCACGTGTCTATCCTGTCCTGGACTTCATCAAATACATGAACAAGCGTGGAATGACGAAAATTGGCTTGCCGCAAGTGCCAAGATCTGTGCCGAGGACTTATACACCGCATCCTTTTACACACGATGAATTGAAACGTTTCTTTGACGCTTGCGACAACATAAAGCCAAGGCGTGGCAGGCTCGCGGCTATCCAGCGCATGACACTGCCGGTGTTCTTTCGCTTACTGTATAGTTCCGGAATGAGGACGACCGAAGCCATCCTGCTGGAACGCGATGACGTAAACCTTGAAAACGGCGTGGTTTCCATCAAACGCGGCAAGGGGTATGACCAGCATTATGCTGTCCTCCATGATACAATGCTGGATCTGATGCGTACTTATGACGGAAGAATGGATGAGTTGGTGCCGAACCGCAGGGTGTTTTTCCCGACACCTGATGACAAGCCGCACCCTCCAGCATGGGTGACATATCACTTCCGTGTACTGTGGCAAAGCTGCAATTCATCCCACGCAATCCCATACGAACTAAGGCACAACTACGCCATAGAGAACATAAACAGCTGGACGCACCAAGGATTTGCAGTACACGACAAATTGTTGGCTCTAAGTAAGAGTATGGGGCACAGGCAAATTGGAAGCACATTGGCTTACTACTCTTTGACTCCAGCAATTTCGGACATAATGGCGTGTACCGACAATGAAATCAATCAATAATTAACGCAAGACGATTATGAAAAAGAATATTAACCCACAGGCCATGCAGATTGCTGCGTGCCTGCATGACTGGCTTGAATATCATGTACCTTCCATTAAGGCGTGCAGTAAGCATACTCAAAGGAACTATCATATTTCCATGACGCTTTATGCGGAGTTCCTCAGAACGGTAAAAGGTATAACACCCGAAACATTGAATGCTAATTGCTTTTGCAAGAAAAACATTGAGGATTGGATTGTTTGGATGAAAAAAAATCGAAATTGTAGCCCGGCGACCTGTAATGTAAGATTATCCGCCTTGCGCGCCTTCCTAAAATACTTGTCGGATTGTGATATATCATTCGTTTCAGTGTTCCTTCAGGCAGAGAATGTGCCGAACGAAAAAACTCCCAAAAGGAAAGTAGTCGGTATCAGTAAATTGGCTGTTGACACGCTTCTATCCATGCCAAACCAAAGAACTGCTATTGGTTTTCGTGATTACATGCTTATGCTCCTTCTGTATTCGACTGCTGTGCGTATCAATGAACTTTTGACGTTGAAGATTCACAATATTACTATGGACTGTTCAAAGCCTCACATGATTGTCATAGGAAAGGGACGAAAGAAACGCCCAATACCTCTTCTGGCAAAACCTGTGCAATATTTGAAGAAATACCTTACCGAATATCATCCTAATCCTGACAATGCTGAAGCGTTACTCTTCAATTCAAAAAGCAAAGGTATATACACACCCATGTCTGCGGAAAATGTTAATAAGATGCTGAAAAGGTACGCAAAGATGGCACATGACAAATGCAGTGACGTTCCTTTGGACCTACATGCTCATCAGTTTAGACACGCCAAAGCATCCCATTGGCTTGAAAACGGTATGAACATTGCCCAAATCTCTTATCTGCTTGGGCATGAGAATATCCAAACAACAATGGTATATCTTGACATAACTACTGAACAAGAGGAAAAAGCTTTGGAAACGCTTGAGGATGAAAACCAGAGAATCGTTGGTAAGAAATGGAAATCGGCAAAAGGTAAAATGGAACTTGAAGCTTTCTTAGGTTTATATAAATGAGAAATGTGAGGTGTTGTGTTTGTAATAAGTACAATGCCTCACTTAAGAACAATTCGCTCAATAAATAATCAGAACTATATAAGATATAATAAAATGAAAATCAATATCATAATGGAAAATTTATGAAATTCCTAAAAGTTATGATAATGGCTCTCATCGATAAAGATGTGGTCGATGCCCATGCGCTTGAAGTCCGCCACATCATCCTTGCGGGTTTCTATCTCGTGCGTCAGCTCCTTGAGCTTGACCTCCAAGTTCATCTTGCGCTTTTCCGCGCCCTTGAGTTGGGCATTGGTTACCTCGCTGCCTAACTGGTGCAAGACTTCCAAGTTTTCCTCCACGCTGTCCAGTTCCTGCTGCAAGATGTCGCGCTGGATTTCGGGCGACTGCGGTATCATGCCGAACTGCTCGTGCGAGAGGATGATGGCATCCCAGTCGTTGTTCTTCATCTGGTTGAAGATTTCCACGCGGCGGTCGGGCGTGAAGTCCTCCTTGCCCGGATAGAGTATCTTGGCATGGGGATAGGCGGTGCGGAAGGTCTGCGCAATCTCGTGGATGTTCGCCTTCAGGCCGGTAATGAGCGGCTTGTGCGCCAATCCGAGCCGCTTCATCTCGTAGGCGGCGACGCACATTATCAGCGTCTTGCCGCCACCCACCTCATGGTCAGCGATGCCGCCGCCGTTCATCTTCAGCATCCAGATACAGTCTTTCTGAGATGGATACAAATCCTTGATGCCCAACCCTTTCAAGTCAAGGTCAGGAAAGGTCTGGTGGCTGCCGTCGAACTTGGGGCGCACGAAGCAGTTGAACTTGCGGTTGTACATGTCCTCCAGCTTCTTCTTGAACTCCGGCGACTGCTCCATAAGCCAGTCGGAGAAGCCTTCACGTATCTCGTCAATCTTGCTGTTGGCCAGTTGCGTGGCTTCGGGGTCGCGCACCTTGATGTCCTTGCCGTCCTTGTCCGTGACGGTCTTGGTGATGTTGGGCGTGGTGTTGTGGATGGCGTGGCGCATGAGGGCCACGCCGTTGAACAGGCGCGTTTCGGAACGGACTGCGTACTGGTTATAGATACGCGGGCTGAGTTCGGAGGCACGGATATTGTACTCGTCCGCGCTGGCGTTGTAGCGGACGGACACGTCGGTGTCGAACAGCCATGAGGCATAGCGGCTGTACACGGCAGCCGGTATCCAGCGTTCGCCGAAGTTGAAGTCCAGTTCCTCAAAAGGAATGGGTACCGGTGCCGCCTTACGCAATGCTTCAAGCGAAACGCGCGATTCGGCATCGTCGGGATGTGTCTGCAAGTATTCCCCGATATACTCCGCCTTTGCCACGACATTGCCCGCGATGAAGCGGTCGGCAATCTCGAAACGCTTCGCCAGCGGGTTGTAGAATACCCTGCCGCGCAGTTCATCCAGCAATTGTGCCTGCGGCTTGTCGGTGAGCGATTCCATATATTCCATGTTTGCCTCGCCATATTTGTTGAGCGAGGCCGCCAATGCTTCATGCACATCGTCGGTGTGGGTAATCTCGTTCACGTTGTACGACACGGGATGGTCAAAGATGTCGGCCTTGACCGCCTTGCCGTCGGTGTAACGCTCCAAGGCGAGGATTTCCCGGTTATCGGCATCCATGCGGAACAGGTCAATGTTCTTCTTGTCGTTCAGGTTGCCGAACTGACGGACAAAGCCGTCGTACAGCCCGTTCAGGCCCGCACGCAGTTCCCCGTTCTCCTGCCGGTGTTCCGCTTCGTCGTTGTACAGGCGGTGGTAGGTGTCGCGAAGTTCAATGTAGGATGCGGCACGCTGCTGCTGGCGGGCGGGCAGTTCCAGCGGATGGAACACGGGGATTCCCTTATCCATGCCTGAGAGGTAGCCAATCTGTCCGTCCATATCCACCAGTGAGCCGTTCCGGTAGTGTTCCAGTCTTTCACCGGTGAAGGGGCGTGGCTTCATGCGCTCCTGCCGTGCGGCCTCTTCCTCCGCCCGGCGGCGCTCCCGTTCCCGGAGTTCTTCTTCCGACGGGGCTTGGGGTGCGGCTGCCGGTTCGGGCTGTGCAGTCCGGGCCGGCTTTTCTGCGGGCGATGCGGCAATGGCATCCCCTTTGCCGGGTACGGACTGGCCGCTGAGCGGTTCCACGATGTCGAACAGGGAGAGCTGCGGGGTGTCCTGCTTCTTCTTCCGCTTGGGCTTCCGTCCGGTGCTGAACGCCTGCCGTTCCTCCTGTGTGAAGCCGAAAAGGTCGTACAGGGACATCAGTGGCTCCTGCGTGACGGGTTTCTCCGGTTCAGAGCGGACAATGGGCGGTTCTTCCATAACCGCCTCCGGCGTTTCCGTCGCGACACGCTGCTGTTCCGGCATGGATAACGCCCGCACCTGTGCAATGCGTTCCTGAAGACTTTCCGCCCGTACTTCCGCCAGTTCGCGCAACTCGCGCACCGGCGAGAAGCGGAGATAAAGGTCAAGGTCGAGGTTTTCCGACAGGTTCTTGTCCAGCATCCATTTCAGGTCTGCGGCGATGGCATCCATGCCCCCGTCATGCAGGAAGACGCGTGCCGGTTTGCCGTAAGGGTCGGTTCCCACATGGCCGCGCGTATGGACAATGGCGGCGGTACGCTCGAAGTATTCATTCTGGGTTGTGCCGTCGGCCTGCGTGCTGACTTCCACGAAGGCTTTTTCAAGGCCGGTGTATTCCCTTCCGGATGCCGTGTCCTTCTGCAACACAATGAGGTCGCTGCCCACCTCCGTACCGGCATAGTCGGTAAAGAGATTGTTGGGCAGGCGGATGGCGGACAGGAGCCGCGCCCTTTCCATCAGATATTGGCGCACGGGAGTGCCCATCGCGGAGTTCATCACCCCTTGTGAGGTGATGAAAGCCACGATGCCGCCCTCGCGCACGGCATCCAGCCCCTTGACGAAGAAATAGTTGTGCAGGGAACCGAGCGCGAAACGCCGTGCCGTACCATCGTCCATCAACGGGTCAAATACGCGGATGTCGCCGAAGGGGATGTTGCTCGCCGCCACGTCGAACCGCCCGTTGTCCTGCGGGGGAAGCTCCTCGAAGCCTTGCACACGGACATCCGTACCGGGCTGAAGCTGCCGGAGGATACGCCCGGTCAGCAAATCTTTTTCGTATGCCGCCATTTCGGGCTGGGCGGTGGCCGTGAAAAGATGCGATTGGAAAGCGGTGATGAAGTTACCCGTGCCCGATGACGGGTCAAGGAAGCGGTGCGGCGACACGCCATGCTCACTTAATGAGGATGCCAGTGCGCCGATGATTTCCGGCGGTGTATAGAACGCGGTAAAGGTGGATGCCTTCACACTGTCCACCAGCCGTTTGTATTCCCGTTCATCCGTCGCCCCCTCGCGGAGCACGCCATGCAGTTCCGACACAAGGGGAAAGAGTTCGCGGTCGCTCTGCGTCCAGCGGAGGATGTCGGTGAGCTTGCCGAAAGGGGCCAGCACCGCCTTGATGCCCCCGAAACCGGAATAGGCGGCCAATACCGCCTGCTCCTCCGGGGTGGCGGCACGCCTCTCCCGTTCCAGACGGAACATCAGGCGGATGGCCTCGATGTTGTCCCTAAGATGTGCCTTCTTGTTATATGCCATTTTCTTCGAGCCAGATTGAGATTACACCGGCCAGTTCCCCGCACAGCCGGTCGAAGTCGGGGGTAAACTCAAAACCGTCGCTCAGGTCGTAACCGCTGAACACCCTGCCGCATTCGGGCAGGAGCTGGAGAGCCACCTCGCGGGCGCGGCCTGCGGGCACTTCGTCGGCAAACTCGTTCCACAACACGGTGATGAGCGTGTCGAGCCGGGAAAAGTGCAACCCGTTAAACAGCACCTCGTCCGCTTGTCTGACGGCTTCGTCATAATCCATGCCCGACTGGACAGCATTGCTGAATGCTTCGGCGGCAAGGTCGGCACGTGCACGGATAAAAGCATCGTCGGCAGCCCGTTCGGGATGCGATTCGCGGAGGTAGGACAACAGGGTAAGGCGGTAATAGGAAAGTTCGTCCGGCTCTACCGCCGGAGTCAGGATATTCGGTTTGTTCGGATTCATGATTCTTCTTTTTATTCGTGTTACAAAATACATTTTATGCCTGTATAGGATGAAGCCGTACCTGATGTAGCATCAAGCCGGACTTCATGGCACATCAAGTCCGACCTCATCCCGCTTCAAGTCCGAGTTGATGTCGGGAGGGTCATTTCTTGGAAGATTTGCCTTTGGATGGTTTCTTGTCGGCGAACTCGTATCCCACCGAGAAGTCGGGGCGCAATACCAATGAAGCGTCGAAAGCCTTGCCATCCCTGCTTCTGAAACCTTTGATAACACCGGTTCTGCCTTTGGTCAGGAGTTCGGCAAGCTGTTTGTCCGACAGTTCCTTGCCGCCCTTGTTACGGAAGAGGGTAAAGCCACAGTCCACATCGGCGCATTTGACGACCTTGGGGAAGAACAGCACCCGGCTGTTCCGGCATTTGGGACACGGGTATTCGCTTTCCGAAGGCGCTACGGACACTTTGGTTTCCAACAGTTCGGTTACAATCTGTGCGGTATATGCCTCGATGTCGCGCCGGAAGGCGGCAGCATCGGCCTCGCCCGATTCGATGCGTGCCAGCGTGTCCTCCCATGCGGCGGTCATTTCCACGTTGGCAATCTTCTTGTCCTTCACCGTTTCATAGACCGCCATGCCTTTGTCGGTGGGCACGAGGCTTTTCTTCTCCCTCCGGATATAACCGCGTGCGAACAGCGTTTCGATGACGGCAGCACGGGTGGCAGGGGTTCCGATGCCCGTCTCGCGGATGCTCGCCCGTAGCTGCTCGTCGTCAATCTCCCGGCCGCAATGCTCCATCGCCGAGAGCAGCGAGCTTTCGGTATGCAGCGGCTTGGGTTTGGTCTGCCGCTCTACCGCTTCGAGTGCCTTTACCGGGAGCGTCTCGTCCTGTTCCAGATTTGGGAGTGCCATACCCCCGCCGTCGTCCTCTTCCTTTTCGCCGCGCACGGCACGCCATCCGGCGGACTTGACCACCGTGCCTTTGGCCTGCGCTTCGCTGCTGCCCACCGCCGCATGGATTTCCGTCACCTCCTTGATGCAGGGGGCGGAAAAGGCTTCGAGCAGACGGGCGGCGACCATGTCGTAGATGGCCTGTTCGTCTTTGGAAAGGCCGGAGGGCAGGTTTTCGGTTACAATCAGCGCATGGTGGTCGGTCACTTTCCCTCCGTCCACGCTGCGGCGGTTGAGCGGTGCGCCGGAAAGCGACGCGGCATACTGCCCGAAACGCGGATGTTGCCGCAAGAGGGCGATGCGCGAGGGGATTTCGTCGAACACGTCTTCGGAAATGTACCGGCTGCCAGTGCGCGGATAGCTCAGCACCTTTTTCTCGTACAGGCTTTGCGCAAGGGAGAGCGTGCGGTCGGCGGAGAAGTCCAGCCGGGTGTTGGCATCCCGCTGAAGGGCGGTCAGGTCATAGAGCAGCGGAGGTTCTTCTTTGACCTCCCGCCGGGCAAGTGCTGTTATGCGGAGCGTGCCGCACGCTTTCATTTCGCCCAACGCACTGTCTGCGGCGGTCTTGTCCTCGTAACGCTGTTCCGCTGTGGCATGGAACGCAATGCCATCCTTCTCCACCGTGATGCGTATCTGCATGTACTTCTTCGGGGCAAACGACTTGTTCTCCAGATAACGGGAGCAAATCATGGCCAATGTGGGTGTCTGTACCCGTCCGAGCGAGAACACGCCCCGCCCGGCGGCAAGGCTGAGCGCCTGCGAGCCGTTGATGCCGATGAGCCAGTCCGCTTCGCTGCGTGCCTTGGCGGAAAGATAGAGATTATCATAATTGCTGCCCGGCAGCAACCGTTCCATCCCTTCGCGGATGGCCTTGTCGGTCAGGCTGCTTATCCACAGGCGGACAAACGGTTTGGTGCAGCCTAAATAATGGTAGATATATCTGAATATCAGCTCCCCTTCGCGTCCGGCATCAGTCGCCACGATGATGCGGTCGCCACCCTCAAACAGTCCTTTGATGATGTTCAACTGGCGCACTACGCCGGGGTCGTCCTTGTATTCCTTCCCCTCACGCTTCTGGCGGGGGATGAGCGTGAATTGGGCTGGCAGTATGGGCAGGTTCTCCTGCCGGAAACCGGCAAACCCGTAGGCTTCGGGCATGGCCAGCCCGACCAGATGCCCGAAAGCCCATGTTACGGCATAGCCGTTGCCTTCCAGATAGCCGTCCTTCCGCTGTCCGGCTCCTACAATCGCCGCGATGCTTTGCGCCACCGACGGCTTTTCTGCGATGATAACATTCTTCATATACATTAGTTATTATAGGTGAATACTCAAAGCGATACGCCGGCACCTTTCTTCTCGGACTTCCGGACACGGCGGTTCTGCGTGGCGGCCTGTGCAGGCTTTTGTGCCTGTGTTTCTGCCTGACCTTGCGACTGCTTCTTGCTCTTGTCGGGATTCCAGCGGAAGAAGTCGAACTTCATCTTCTCGTAGTTGGGGCGCACGTAGGCATTGAACGTGCCCCCGCCACCGTCGGACATGCCCTTGACATACGCCGCCTTGCCTGCTTTCAACGCATCTTTCTGCTCTTGGGTCAGTTCCACCCCTTTCAGCTTCTGCGGAATGATGATTTCGCGCTGTCCGCTCTGGCTCTGCCCCTGCTCCACCTTGCGGTTCAGCCCCCGGAAGTCGTAATCGAAGCCGCCCTTGCAGACGTTGTACTGGAGGCGTGCGTCGTAATGTTTCTGCCTTCGCTCAGACCACATGCCCTCGACCAGTACGGACTCGCCGTTCATCAGCCGTAGTCCCTGGTCTTCGGTCAGCGCGACCCCGTTGATTTCGCGCACCTGCTTCATATCCTGAATGGGAAGGTGGTGCAGGCGGTTGGTCTTGGGGTTGAAGGAAAGAAGGCAGGTTTCTACCGTGCCATCGGGCTGGCGGATGTCGATAGGACGTCCGGCATTGTGTGTTTTGAGCAAGCTGTCCTGCACCTCCTGAGGAAGTTCAGTGCCCATGTATTCGCCCAGTTCCGGGCGTTGCCTGCAGCACTCGATGTTGAGCACGGGTTTCCCGTCGGGCGATTCCACCAGCCGGATGCAGGCAGGCGTTTCGAGGCTGATGCCCTCGAAACTGGTCTTGATGTCCAGTACGGCGGATTCATGCCCGTTGAGCAACCGTGCCGTACCGATTTCGCCCAACGATTCGGGCGTGATGCCCATGCGTGCGAGCTGCTGCCAGTCCACCTGCTCCATGCTCCACTTCGTGGATTGCTGCGGGGCGGGTTCTTCGGTGGCGGGAGCCTGCCGCAAGTCCTGTTTCCGCACGTGCTGTTCCGGGTCTAACCTGTACCCGTCAATCATGGCCGCGTTCTCTTCCGGCTTGCGGAACAAGTCCGCCATATCCTTGGCGGCAGCGAGCAGTTCCGCCGGGATGTGGTAGAAACGGAAGTCGGACGGGTTGTCAAACTGCCGTTTGAAATTGGAGAAGAAGGCTTCGAGGATGGATTCGCTGCGGTCGATTTTCAGGAAATCGCCGTCGGGCTTGGCCTTTGCCAGCGGCTGGGTCTTCAATGAGCCGTCCTGTTCGATGCGCTCTACCACATGGGGCTTGTTGCCGTCGGAAGCGTTGGTCATTACCAGCACTTCGTCTTTCATGTCCTTGAGGTTGTCCATATACAAATGAATTAAATCGTGAAACAATAAATTGATTGCGGCACGAAAGTAAACGGGCTGCCTTGCCGGGCAATGGGAAATCGGCGGACGGGAGGCAAGTGGCTATGGGGTGGCGTGAAGTGTCCGCCCGCTTCTTTTGAAAAAACATCCGACCACCCGGTTTGCCCTTCCGATTCTTTTCGTATCTTTGGGGCAGTGGGATTAGATATGTGCCTGACGGTGTGCTGAATACCGGGCAGGTTATTTACCATTAGCAATAAGATACGGCCATGAACATTAAAAGCAATATTTTAGGATGCCTTTCCTACATCGGAATAGCCATAGAGTTTCTGTTGATAATTCAAACCTATATATTCTTGGACATGGGGAAATACGGCTATATGTTGGTGACCGGAAGCCTTGCGGTGATTCCGTTTGCCATTATGTACTGGAATATGCGGAGAAGCCAAAGGCGGGAAGAGGACAACAAAAAGAAACACAAGGAATGGCTTCGTTCCAAAGGCGTTGCGCTGGAAGTGGATTTGAACAGTTGCAAAATTTCCGAAAACAAACGAACCGTCCATTATACCCGGATGGACATTCCCGCTTATTCGTTAAAAACACGTTTACATGCACCTGCTTCACTGGATGAACCGGATTTGCCCTACCAATCATGGCGCAGTCAGGAAATGAATGCCAGCGAAGCACTTATGAATCCAGACCGGATGCATGAACCGCTTTCTTATGAACGCTGCTATTGCATCGTAAAAGCAACTTTGGATTACAAGGGGAAACGGACGCAGTTTTTCAGCGACCCCATCCTGATGGACAAGTGCAGTTTGGGCGTTTTTCTTGCCTTGCATAAAAGCGGAATCATTTATGTCAATCCCCGAAATAAAAAGGACTATTTTTTCGACCTTGATTTCCTGAAACAAGAATGATTTACCGTGTAGCTTTGTAAAAAAGGTGGCATTTGTCTATATGGGATTGTCTATTGTGATTTATGGATTAGCGCACTTTTCCAAACCATTTGGTTTGTTTCTCCGATTCTTTTCGTATCTTTGGAGCATGGAGGTTAGATATATGCCCCGTATGGCATTATAAGTAATAGCAATATATGAATATAGTTCACAGAGTATTAGGATATTTATGGTATAAGACAGAACGCTTAACTCGATGGATGGACACAAGTATGTATTCATGGAATGTTCCGAGTGTATTAAGTCTTGTATTTCTGCTTTATGGAGTAG
>NZ_NFJG01000080.1:0-20412 GCF_002159755.1 Bacteroides sp. An269 | reverse complement strand
TGACGAAGAACAGGAGCGAAAAGGACCAAAAAATCGCCCAAAGCACACACGAAAACGGATACATCAAGCCAAGAAAAACTTTTTGGAGAAATTCAAAACAGCTTCTTATTCTTTTTATTGTTAGTAATCTTTTCCACCTCCGCCTTCGCGCAGAAGGTGGAACACGGAGTGTTAGTCGGCGGAGGTATCGGATTCCCCATGCAGGACAGCAAGCAACTTATTCCGCCTACCAACGAATTACGCTACGACCATAACCTGAAAGGAAACGGGATGATAGGGTACCGCTTACGCTTCCTGCCCCAGCGGAAACACTTCTTCGACCTCGACCTCACCATCGGATTCCAAGGTATGAGCACACAAAAGTACGTGCCGTTCCTTTCTAAGCAAGACGGTACTTACACCGGCAATGAAGGAGATGAGTTCAGCGAGTTCGTCATGCCCATTTCCATAGCTGCCAGCTGGAACTACCGCATCACCGGGAAGTTCTTCTTCGGGCTGGGTGTGGCTCCTACCCTCTATGTACGCCCGCAAGCCGTATTCGACCTGCCCGTACTGGCAAAGATAGGCTACCGCATAGGAAAGCATTGCGAGCTTGCCCTCTCCTACCAATACGGATGCCTCGACGTGCTGAAGCATTTCAACAAAGGAGCGGCAAACGGACGCAAAGGGCATCTGTCCGACCTCATGCTCTCCGTGTACGTTCCTTTCTGAGCAAACAGAAACAAATAGATGCGAACAACAGACATAAATTGAAAAGTAATCTGCGAAATCTGCGTCAATCTGCGCTTCAACTAACGAACGCAGAGGCGCAGAAGCAGATACTTTTTTTTAACTGAAACGACATACATATTTCAACGGATTTTGCTTAATTTTGTCATGAAACCCAAAAAGCATGAAAACAAAAGGCATAGCGTACACCATATTTTACTTTATCGGCTTGTTCTTGCTTTTCGGATGCAAGAAACAAGACGTTTCCCCTTTGCCTGAACTTATACAGGCAGAAGCACTAATGTTTAATAATCCGGACAGTGCCCTGCATATCTTGAAAACGATGCCTATTCCTTCCGCACGAAATAAAAAACAACATGCCTTGTGGTGCCTGCTGACAACGCAAGCCCAATTCAAATTGTGCCTGCCTTTCCAGTCCGATTCCCTCATCCGCATTGCTTATGACTATTACCGACATACTGATAACGCTCGAAGGAAAGCCATGTCGGCACTTTATATGGGCAATGTCAACTATGAACTGAAGCATATTACGAAAGCCATGAATTACTTTTTAGAGGCTAAAGCAAATATAGAAAAGATCAACAACTATAAGTTAGGCTATCTGGTCATGTCCTCCTTAGGCAACCTGTATGTGTACCGCAACCTGACCGACTATGCCTTGGAAGCCTTTCAAGAAGCCTACGATTATGCCGTGAAAGACTCCTGCAAACGGTATGAAATGACAACTTTACAAGATTTTGGAAGAACATATAGCGTAAGAGGAGAGTATGAACGTGCTATCCAGTCTTATAACCAAGCCATTCAGATACGAGACAGCATCCATGAAACTTTCAACTCCTTAGAAAGCGAATTGGCTGATGTCTATTTTGCTTTGGGAAATTACGAGAAAGCACTGGATTTAGAAAAACGAGCAATAAAAAACAATATTGCTCCAGATTATTATGGAATAGGGGAAACTTTCCTTTGTCTGGAAGAATACGATTCGGCTTATTATTATTTAAAGAAAGCCTTACATACTTCCAATGTATATACACTTGCAGGAGTGTATGAAGCTTTATTGTCTCTGAGCCAGCAGCCTACTTATCGGCAATATATGACAGACTTTTGCGATTCCTTATTATTCTATCAAGATTCCATTTATGCGTTAGACAAAAGTGAAACCATCATAGCCTATAAAGAGAAATACGAACACCAAAAACTTGCTCACCGCAATCAGCAATTAGAGTTTCAAACTGCACGATGGTTTTTGTTGAGCATTATTGCTGTGCTTTGTTTGATTGGGGTCATCACCTACTTCTACATATACCGAAAGACAATGCTATACCGAAAGAAAGAAGATTTAAACCGCCTAACAGCACAACTAAACAAAAACCAACGGCTTATGGCACGAAATAATATCTACATTGCAGAATTGGAAAAACGAATTGCTGAAAATAAGGAAGTTGCAGAGCAATTGGAAGAGCAACGCGAAACCCTTGCTTTTCTGCGCGAAGAGAACCAAACTTTACAACAAAAGAATGCACACCTGCAAACTGAAATCACCTCCTATAAATCCACTAATGGAGCAACCACTATTACCGAAGCATTCAATCAACTCCAGCTAGAGAAAGACCAATTGTCTGCTCTTCTGATTGAAACACATCCCTATCTCACAGCTTTGCATCAGCACCCTATTTGTTTAAGCAATGCGGACAGAAACCAAATATGCCAACTTGCCGATACCATCTACACCGGCTTCAGGCAACGTCTGCTTACATCTATACCTTCATTAAGCGAATACGAAGTGTTGCTTTGCTGCCTGATAAAGCTGCATTTCTCCGTTAGCGAGATTGCTACACTCTTGGCCATTTCACCCGCATCCGTCTCCACATCCAAATCTCGACTGAAAAAGAAAATCTACACTCAACTCAAACTTTCTGACGAAAAAAGGAGCTTCGATACTTGGATTTGGGAGTATTGAAAAGCAATGTACAGATTAAACGCATAGGAATGTTTATAATCAACTGATTTTCAACAACCAAGAAAATCATTATGTCTATATGAAATCAAGGTAAGTTTCTTGTTGGTTTTACTTGTTATGTCTAATTTTGCAGCAAATCAAAAACGAGAAAACTATGAGAAAAACAAAACTATTGATCGCGGGGTTGTTGATTTGTTGTATACTTCCTGCCTATGGATATCATAGAAAAGACAATAAATCTACAAGACTAAATGGGAGATGGCATACGCATAGCATAAAACGCAGCCTTTCTAAAATACCTATATCCGGAGAAGTGACAAACGGTCTCCTCATCTTGACTAACAGTCAGCCGGATAGAACGGTGTATCTTGAAATTCGAAATTCACAAGGCGTTTCTATTCTTACGAAAGAAATTCTTCAAGAGAACTCTGCCTATATGGTCATACCGTTAGATGCATTGCAAGACGGAGAAGAATACACCTTGATTATTACTAGTTCTATTAAATCAGACCAACTAATCACAATTTTCTAATGAAATAAAGGCAAGCCCCTTCCCTTTCCCCGCTAAAAGAAACCGGAAGTGCCTGCCCCAACCACCTAAAAAGAAAGGAGGTGAGTGCGAAGATAGAAATAAAAGGAACCAAAAACAAACAACAACACACTTTAATAGTGAAGAAATACATAACAATCCATTCAAAACAACCATTACATCATTATGAACGTAAAATTATCCATTATACTCATACTGTCCCTTCTAAATATCCTGCCAATAGCAGCCCAACAAGTAAATTTTGGCGTAGAAGCCGGAGCAAACCTGTCACACTATCTGGCAAGTCAAAAGCATACGGCAGAACAAACAGGAGGAATGAAAGCCGGGTTCCAAGTAGGGGCAACCGTCGACTATGAGTTCAAAAAACATTGGACACTTTCAACCGGACTGACACTTTTACAGAACCGGAGCACCATGAAATTCTCGCCTTACATGGTGACACATTTCCCTAAGACAGACACTAAAATAAACAACCTGATCCTGCCCCTCAAGATAGGTTATAACTTCCACATTGCCGAGCGTTTCTGCCTGATGCCGTCTATCGGTTTTTATGCAGCATACGGCTTCAGCGCAGGAAGTTCCTCGCTGGAAATTGTACAGCCCGATGGAGAAGGTGCACGCACGGAAACACACCAATGGAATCCGATGAAAGGATATTCGTACCCCATCGAAGGAAGCCCGAACAATGCACATGCTCTTCTCACTCCTTTCCGCCACTGGGAATATGGAGGAACTGCCGGACTGAAAGCAATCATAGCCGAACATTACACCGTCAGTTTCAATTACATGGTAGGCATCAAACAGGTGCACGACCTGTTAGGATTGCGGAACTCTAATTTCCAACTGAATATCGGATACCGGTTTTAAACGGCATACCTTTTTGATGCGATAATGCCCAAGCGCAATCTGCACGCTCTCCACAGAAGAAACAGATTGCGCTGGCTTCGTATTTCAAAAAGACAACGATTCAAACATGCCTTTTGATGAACACAAGTGAGTTCGCCGTTTAACGATGCACATGAGTACAATAAAGAGCATTTCTTGAAAAGACAGATGGAAAACTGATGGAAAACATGAAGAAAAATGAAAAATTTCGGTGGAAAGTATTGCAGATTCAAAAAATAGTCATACCTTTGCAACGCATTTGAGAAACACAAGTGTAACAACCAATGGTTCCTTGGATGAGTGGCTTAGTCAGCGGTCTGCAAAACCGTGCACGGCGGTTCGAATCCGCCAGGAACCTCAAAACATGAAGGTCGGCTGAATGTTCAGCCGGCCTTTTTTCGTTAACCGTAAAAGAAATAAAACCTAACCCTAAAAAACTATCGAACATGAAAACATTCGTATGCGCCGTATGCCTGCTTCTTGCCGCCTGCTGCACCCTTTCCACTCATGCGCAAACACGCTATTCGCAACGCATGGCGGAATCGCAAGGCAAACAATGGACACATGGCAAATCGTGGGACTACGTGAACGGGCTGGTAGCCAAATCGCTCCTGAACCTTTGCGAGCAATATCGGTATGCCGACTGGACTGCCAACTATTACCAATGGGCTAAAGAATATGCTGATAACGCCATCAATCCCGACGGCACCTTCAAGAACTTCAAGAAAGGGAACATCGACAACATCAATTCGGGCAAGGTGCTCTTCGCCCTTTACCGCCACGAAAAAGCCTTGGACGAGCAGAACGGCACGCACAATGCCGACCGCTACAAAAAGGCTGCCGACTGGCTTCGGAATTACCTGGTGAACGACTATTCTCGTATCCAGACAGGCGATGCCAAAGGATGTTTCTTCCATAAAGATATCTATCCGGGACAGATGTGGCTGGACGGTCTCTATATGGGAGCCGCCTTCTATGCCGAATGGCAAGCCAACTTCGACCCCAACAATACAAAGGCATGGACCGACATTGCGCACCAGTTCAAGACCATCGCCCACCATACCTACGATGCCGGCAAGCAATTGTATTATCACGCATGGTCTGCCAATCCCGAAGACGCCAACTCGTTCTGGGCAAACAAAGCCGAACCTCACAAAGGCTGCTCCAAGGAATTCTGGGGACGGGGCATGGGCTGGTATTTCGCTGCACTGGTCGACGTACTGGAAGTGATGCCCCAGTCGCACCCCGACTGCAATGAGCTGAAGACCATCGTAAATACCGTAGCCAAGGGACTGGCACGCTGGCAAGACCGGGAGAGCGGCGTATGGTACCAATTGCTGCAATACGACGATTCGTTCGTAAGCCGATGCGGTATCGCCAATTACCTGGAGTCCTCGGCTTCGAGCATGTTTACCTACGCTTATCTGAAAGGCATCCGCCTCGGCATCCTGCCCGAAAGCTATAAGGACGTAGCCGAAAAGGCATACCAAGGATTGCTGAAAACCTTTGTCACCACCAACGAAGACGGCACCATTAACCTGAACCAAAGTTGCCGTTCGGCAGGATTGGGTCCGGCAAAAGATCCCTCGCGCGACGGTACACCCGACTATTACCTGTGCGGTAAAGACGTAACCATCGTAAACAATGAAGGCAAAGCCATCGGCCCTTTCATCATGGCTTGCCTGGAATACGAATTAGTGAAATAAGTTTATCATTTTTCACCACAGAGGACACAGAGCCTTTTAAATTTTTATGAATTCCGCAAAATGCCCATAGTATAAAGAGGAACTTAAAAGAAGTTATACCTTCGGCAGGAGTTAAAAGCCAATAGTCTTGCTATGGCTTCCATGAACTAATGTATTGGCTTCTAACTCCTTTTAACTCCCTGAAATAAATCCTTTTAACTCTTTGTTGGGAAAATACGGATATTCAATTATATTTTCCTGTGTGGTACCCTATATCCTGTGGTGAACTTTTTATTTCCCAAAAAATCTTACACGGAGAGCAAATTCTTGGGAATATCCATTAGCCTACCGATAAAAATGCGTATTTTTGCCCGTTCAAACAATTCAAGAGACAAAAAAGATGAAATTCATTCATATTCTTTGCGTAGCGGCTGCGTTGTGGATAGGTAATCCCGTACTGAACGCACAGACCGCGGGCGATGCGGGATTTTTCCTGCATACCGTGGCACAGGGGCAAAGCTTATATTCTATTTCACGGATGTACAATGTGCCGGTAAGTGATATCGTGCGTCTGAATCCCGGAAGCGACCAGAAAATCCGCACGGGCGAAACGTTGAAAATCCCGCAAGCATCTGCTGCCAAGCAGGGGCCGCAGTATCATACCATTCAGCGGGGGGAAACCCTGTATCAGCTGACTGTGAAATATGGGGTGACTGCGCAAGCCATTTGTGCTGCAAATCCTGGTCTGAGTGCCAGCAATTTCCGTGTGGGGCAGGTTATCGTGGTTCCGGCTCCTGATGGAAAGACAGAGGCACAACCTTCTTCTACTCTTGCAAAACAGGGTTCGGAACAGGCGAAAGACGAATGGAAGACAATGCACAAGGTGCAACGCCGTGAAACCATATTCAGCATCTGCCGCCAGTATGGCATCAGTGAAGAAGAATTGCTGGCGGCGAACCCTGAGCTGAAGAAAGGTAAGCTGAAACGGGGAACCTTCCTTTTTATCCCTTATCCAGAGGCGGAACGCCAGGCTATGGCAGAGGTGATAGAGGCGGCAAAACAGGCTGCTGCCGAGCCTACCAACGAGGAACTGTTCAGGCAAAATGCTGCTGAAAAGAAACCCATTCATACTATTAAAGTGGCGCTGGTGCTCCCTTTTTCGAAAGAGAACGGTGCACAGCGCGAGCCACAGACACGTATTGTGGAGTTTTACGAAGGTTTTCTGATGGCGGCAGACAGCCTGAAACGTCAGGGAGTGTCGATGGATATCTATGCCTACGATACCAAGGAGACTAAGGCAGGTGCCGAAAAAATTCTGGCAGACAGCCGGATGAAAGAGATGGATTTGATTGTGGGGCCGGTAAATGCCGCTTCGATTGCTCCCTTGACGGATTTTGCCCGGCAGAACAATATCCGGTTGGTGGTGCCGTTTGCTCCTAAGGTAGACCAGGTGTTCAACAATCCTTTGCTTTACCAGGTGAATACGCCACAATCGTATCTGTACTCGGAGGTATACGAACATTTTCTCCGTAAGTTCGGGCGGAGTAATGTGGTGTTCCTTGATGATGGTACGCCCGACCCTGAAAAAGCCGATTTCATTAAGGGAATGAAGGCGGAACTGAAGGATAACGGTGTGCGTTTTACCCAGATACGCCTGGAGGGGGAAATTGACCCTGCCCGGGTTATCAGTGCGATGGACACGCTGCAACAGAACATTTTCGTACCGCTTTCGGCACGCAGTACAGCGTTGACAAAACTGGTTCCTCATCTTACGCTGGTGCGCAAGGAACATCCGCATTTCGACATGCACCTCTTCGGTTATCCTGAATGGCAGACCTACACGCAGGATTTCCTTGCCAACTTTTACGAACTGGACACGTATTTTTATTCGTCGTTTTATACCAACAACCTGTTTCCAGCCGCCGTGGACTTCACACATGCCTACCGGCACTGGTATAGCAAGGATATGGCGAATATCTATCCCAAATACGGCATGCTGGGGTTTGACATCGGTTATTATTTCCTGAAAGGGCTTTCGCAGTATGGCAACAAATTGGAAGACAATCTGGACCGTATGAAGGTGGTACCGATACAGACCGGATTCAAGTTTGAGCGGGTCAATAACTGGGGCGGATTCATCAACCGCAAGATATTCTTCGTACATTTCTCGCAAAATTACGAACTGGTCAAACTTGATTTTGAATAAGTAAGTATGCAAAATGAAATGATATTATCAGAAACACAGATTTTCGCGGATTAACGCAGATTACTTTAATTTACGATTTGACAATTTACTATTTGAGCATTAAATCGTACTTCGTAAATCG
Source organism: Bacteroides sp. An269 (assembly GCF_002159755.1). Classification (NCBI taxonomy): domain Bacteria; kingdom Pseudomonadati; phylum Bacteroidota; class Bacteroidia; order Bacteroidales; family Bacteroidaceae; genus Bacteroides; species Bacteroides sp. An269. The sequence continues at coordinate 12,276 of NZ_NFJG01000080.1, read as the reverse complement.
AAAAATAGTAAATCAAAAGAATTCGCGAAAATCTGCGTTAATCTGCGTTTCTGAGCTGACACATTATATAAACTATTTGAATATCCGCAAACATCCCATGTAGGGGCAATTGGGTGGAATGCGGATATTAAAATAAACTAATTCTCAACATCTACTTATGATGAAAAGACTTTACATACTTATCATTACCGGACTATGCCTGCTGGGGGCATCTCCCGCCCAGGCGCAACTGCAAGACCAGCGGAGCAACCTCTCCATAGGCGTAAACGGCGGCGTCAATTTCAGCTCTATCAGTATCACGCCCAGTTTCAAGCAAGGCAAACAGGTAGGGCCGGCATTTGGACTGACCGTGCGTTATATCGGCGAAAAATATTTCAAGATGATATGCGGTATACAGGGAGAAGTGAATTTCTCGCAACGCGGATGGAAGGAAGTGATAGAAGATGGGACAGGCGATACATATCACCGCTCGATGAGCTACATCGAAATCCCCCTGCTCGCCCACCTGGCTTTCGGTAAGGACAAGGGGAACGGCGTGCGTTTCGTGCTCAACCTGGGACCGCAAGTGGGATACCTGATAGGGGAAAAAGAAACGATGAGCGACCCTTGGGACCCTTCGGGACGTGCTCCCAACGAGCAATACGGCAAGATGGCAGACCGGAAGTTCGATTATGGCATTGTAGGCGGGGGCGGCATGGAGGTACGTACGGGTATCGGTCATTTTGTGCTGGAAGCCCGTTATTACTTCGGCTTGTCGGATTTTTACAACAATTCAAAGAAGGACCCGTTTTCGCGCTCGGCACATTCGTACATCGGTGCCCGGCTGACTTATCTGTTTGACTTAAAGAAATAAGGGAATCAGGTATTAGGGGCTAGTTGACTAGGTACTAGGTAACTAGATTTTAGATACCATTAGTAAAACTATTCAGAACCTGGTCAACTAGTACCTGATACCTGGTCAACTAGTAAAAAACAAAAATATATGAAACTCATCTCTTGGAACGTAAACGGACTGCGGGCGTGCTGCGACAAAGGCTTCCGCGACGCATTCACCCGGCTAAATGCCGATTTCTTCTGTCTGCAGGAGACCAAAATGCAGGCAGGGCAGCTCGACCTGGCTTTCGACGGCTATACCTCGTATTGGAACTATGCCGAGAAGAAAGGCTATTCGGGCACCGCCATCTTTACCCGCCACCAGCCCCTGAACGTAAGCTACGGCATGGGCATCGACGAGCACGACCGTGAAGGACGCGTCATCACCTTGGAAATGGAGAACTTCTATTTAGTAACGGTCTATACCCCCAACTCGCAGGACGGACTGAAGCGCCTGGACTACCGGATGACGTGGGAGGATGCCTTCCGCCGGTACCTCTTGGAACTTGACGCAAAGAAGCCCGTGCTGGTATGCGGCGACCTGAACGTGGCGCACAAGGAGATAGACCTGAAGAATCCGAAGACCAACCGCATGAACGCAGGCTTCACCGACCAGGAACGCGAGAAGTTCCAGACCCTGCTGGACGCGGGATTCATCGATACGTTCCGCTATTTCTATCCCGAACAGGAAGGCATTTACTCGTGGTGGTCGTACCGCTTCCGGGCACGCGAGAAGAACGCGGGGTGGCGCATCGATTACTTCCTCGCCTCGGCACGGCTCGCCGGCAAGCTGGAGAGCGCAGCCATCCATACCGAAATATTCGGTTCCGACCATTGTCCGGTAGAGGTGTGCGTAAGGATATGAAAAACGACGGCTTTACCTTCCGCAAGCGGATGAAGAGTTTCCGCTATGCATTCCGCGGGATATACCTGCTCGTCCGCTACGAACACAATGCGTGGATACATTGCTTCATCACGGCATGTGTGCTGGCAGCAGGCTTCCTTGCCAGATTATCCCGTATGGAATGGATTGCCATCGTCGTGTGCATCGGCATGGTATTTGCCGCCGAAGCCGTCAATTCTTCGATAGAAGCGCTTGCCGACCGCGTGTCGGAGGAATACGACGAGGCCATCAAGCGCACCAAAGACCTTGCCGCCGGAGCGGTATTGATTCTTGCCATGGCTTCGGCAACAATCGGGCTTTTGATATTTATCCCCAAACTATAAACCGACAAATGAAAAAGAACCTTTTGACACTGCTCGCCTTGCTCATGCTGGCGTTGCCCGTGTCCGCCCAAGAACTGGAAGTGACAGGCTCGCGCAAGGCGGTGCGCACATCGGGCGATGTGGGAGCGGTATTGCTTCCCGTGGCAGGACTAACCGCCGTATTGATTCAAAAAGACTGGGAAGGGTTGAAACAAGGGGCATTCTCCGCCCTTGCCACGGCAGGCGCCACGTATGCCCTGAAGTACAGCATCAGGAAAGACCGCCCCGACCACAGCGACCGCCATTCGTTCCCCTCGATGCATACCGCCACATCGTTTGCCGCGGCGGCATTCATCCAAAGGCGGTACGGCTGGAAATGGGGGCTTCCGGCATACGTGCTGTCCACCTACGTGGGCTGGAGCCGGATATACGGCAAAAAGCATGACGGATGGGACGTACTTGCCGGAGCAGCCATCGGCACCGGATGCTCGTACATCTTCACCCGCCCGTTTGCCCAAAAGCATCAGCTGACAATCAATCCCGTAGCCGGCGACGGATGTGTCGGAATTTATACTTCGATGAGGTTTTAAGGAAGGAGTTAAGGAGTTAGAAGGAGTTAGAAGGAGTTAGAAGCCAATAGTTTTTTGAATATCCGCATTTCACCCAATTGCTTTGTAGGGGCGTATCGCATACGCCCGAATACGTCAACTAATCCACGTGGATGTCTTCAGGGCGTATGCCATACGCCCCTACATGGGATGTTTGCGGATATTCAATTAGTTTTGTTGGTGGAAGCACTCGTGAAGGTATTGGCTTAACTTCTTCTAACTCCTCTAACTCCTTCTAACTCCTCTAACTCCTTCTAACTCCTTAAATATTCAACAGAAATAATACAAGAACGTGGCGATGCCTTCCAAGGCTTTCTTCTTCTGTCCCTCGATTTCGATGAAGAACTTAATTTCGGCCTTTGCCGTGCCGCGCAAGTTGACCAGCGAATGGAGTTCAGCCGTCATGCGGATGCGTTGCCCCGACAATACAGCCTGGCCGAAACGCATCTTGTCCATCCCATAGTTTACCATCATCTTCAGGTTGTTCACTTCGATAATCTGATTCCAGAAATACGGAAGCAGGGAAAGGGTCAGATAACCGTGTACAATGGTGCTCTTGAAAGGGCTTTCCGTTTTCGCACGTTCCACGTCCACATGAATCCATTGATGATCCAGCGTAGCGTCGGCAAACTGGTTGATACGCTCTTGCGTCACTTCCAGCCAATCGGACACGCCGATTTGCTGGCCTAACAATCTCTCAAATTCTTCGTACGAATTAATTACTACTTTGCTCATACACCTTATGTTTAAAAACTTGTTATGAAGAACAAAGGTAAATAAAAAAACAGATAAGATTGCATGAGTTTAGAAGTATTTTGCCGATAAATGTCGGATTTTGTGGGCTTTTTGTCTGTTTGTAGCAAATAGTTGCTTGTGCTGGATTTTATTGCGGAGTCAAGTTGTACATGACTCCGAATTTCCAGTCAAGAATTTTTCGCAAACCAATTTTGTCTTACTATAAAATATATCCATAATAATATAAAGGTATATCCGAAAGGCTTGTTAACTTTGCAACCAAACTATAAAATGCGAATTGATATGAGTCAATCTACAATCCATAAACAGACGTTTCCCGTATTGGGTATGAGTTGCGCTGCTTGTGCCGCACGGGTGGACAAGACCCTGAACCGCCAGCCTGGCGTATGTGAAGCAAGTGTGAATTATGCAGCGGCTACGGCCACCATAACTTATGATGAAACGCAATGTTCGCCCGGACAGTTGAAGAAAGCTGTGCAAGATGCGGGTTATGACCTGGTGACTGATACGGAAAAGAATAGTGTTGAAGTGGCTGAAAATGCTCATACCGAGCGTTACAAGCATTTGCGCTTCCGTACCTTGTGTGCCATAGCCCTGGCTTTGCCTGTTGCTGTTATCGGCATGTTCTTCATGGATATGCCCTATGCCAACTGGATTATGTGGATTCTTTCCACACCCGTGATTTTCTGGATGGGGAGTGAGTTCTACATCAATGCCTGGAAGCAATTGAAACATCGTTCTGCCAATATGGACACGCTGGTGGCAAACAGCACCGGCATCGCTTACCTGTTCAGCCTGTTCAATCTGTTCTTTCCTGATTTCTGGTTAGAGCGTGGCGTGATGCCTCACGTCTATTTTGAGGCGTCAAGCGTGATTATTGCCTTTATCTTGCTGGGACGTATGCTGGAGGAACGTGCCAAGGGACAGACGTCCAACTCTATTAAGAAGCTGATGGGCTTGCAACCCCGTACCGTGACCCTCGTCCATGCCGACGGGACGATGCAGGTGGTTGGTATTGATGAGGTGAAGGCAGGGGATATGCTGGTGGTAAAACCGGGCGAACGTATCGCTGTAGACGGAAAGGTGACCGAAGGAAACTCGTATGTTGACGAGAGTATGCTAAGCGGCGAACCCGTGCCGGTGTGGAAAAAAGAAGCCGACAATGTCTATGCCGGAACCATCAATCAAAAGGGAAGTTTCCGTTTCCGTGCTGAAAAGGTGGGAGCCGATACGATGCTGGCACACATCATCCGTGCCGTGCAAGAGGCGCAGGGAAGCAAGGCACCGGTACAGAAGCTGGTTGATAAGATAGCTGGTATTTTTGTTCCTGCCATTATGGGGATAGCCCTGCTTACGTTTATTCTGTGGCTGGTATTGGGCGGGACAAATGGTTTTACCCACGGTTTGCTGTCTGCCGTAACGGTGCTGATTATCGCTTGTCCTTGTGCATTGGGGCTTGCCACTCCTACCGCCATTATGGTGGGTATAGGCAAGGGGGCTGAACAAGGCATTCTCATCAAAGATGCCGAGAGCCTGGAGGTAGCGAAAAAGATAGACACGATTGTGCTGGACAAGACCGGTACCATTACCGAAGGGAAACCCGTCGTAACCGATGCCGTATGGAATACGCAGGACAAATATCTGCAAGCCGTTTTCTATGCATTAGAAAGGTGTTCCGAGCATCCGTTGGCAAATGCGGTTGTACAGTATGCGGAAAGTCTTGCCGATGCCGGAGCACGCATTGTTATCGAGCATGCGGAAAGTGTGACAGGGCAGGGCATTAAAGGTACATCGGACGGCAAAGCTTATTATGTGGGTAATTCCCGCTTGCTGGCAGAACATCATATCCGTATTGCTGATGAATTACAGAAACAGGCGGATGTCTTTGCTTCCGAAGCCAAAACGGTTGTATGGTTTGCCGACGCCGAAGTAGCGTTGGGGGTATTTGCCATAGCCGACCGTATCAAGCCCACTTCGAAAGCTGCCGTCGAAAACCTGCAACGCCAAGGCATATCGGTGATGATGCTTACCGGTGACAATCGGGTGACGGCGCAAAGTATAGCCCGCCAGGTAGGTATCAATGATTTCCGTGCAGAGATGCTTCCGCAAGACAAGGCAGAGGTTATCAGGCATCTTCAGGCAGAAGGCAGGCACGTGGCGATGGTGGGCGATGGCATCAATGATAGTTCGGCACTGGCACATGCCGACCTCAGCATTGCGATGGGGCAAGGAAGCGATCTGGCGATGGATGTGGCAAAGATGACTTTGATTTCGTCCGACTTAGGTAAGATAAGCGATGCTATCCGGCTTTCGGTCTTCACCACCCGTACCATCCGCGAGAACCTGTTCTGGGCATTTATTTATAACCTGATAGGTGTGCCCATTGCTGCCGGTATCCTTTATCCGATAAATGGTTTTCTGCTCAATCCCATGCTGGCTGGGGCGGCAATGGCTATGAGTAGTGTTAGTGTAGTGACTAATAGCCTGCGCCTGCACCGCAAGCGCATCGGAAAACCGGTAGAGGCTGTATCTGTGGAGCCTGTTCCCGGGCAGGTCGTTTCGCATGCCTTAAGCCGTACCTATCGTGTAGAGGGAATGATGTGCAATCATTGCCGCACGTATGTGGAAAAGGCGTTGAATTCGATAGCAGGAGTAGAAGCACAGGTGACACTGGAACCTCCTGTCGCTACTCTTACTTATGCTGATGGCAAAGCATTGCCATTGGATGCTTTGCAACAGGTAATTACCGAAAAGGCTGGAGACTATACCATTAGCGAGGAATGAAAAAGGAGTTAACGCCTTTTAACTCCTTTATCCCCTGCAGAGGAGTATTTTGGAAAAATAAAAATCGTATCTTTGTCTCATTGTATAACATTAGGAAATGAAGATATGAAAAAGACTCTTGTAAGAAGTTTATTATACATCGTCCTGCTGGCTGGAATTGTTTCGTTTGCTTCGTGTAAGGACGATGATTATGGAGCTATTTTTTTGTCGCTTTCATCAGAGGCAGACTTGGATTTTACCAACAGTGTCCTGACGCTCAGCCCGTACAGCGCAGGGGCTACGTTTCATATTTCGGGTGGTGACGGGATGTATGTCATTACCAATCCCGATACCACTGTTATCGACTATCGGTATGATGGGAATGTATTGACCGTGATACCTGTAGGACTGGGCAGTGCCGAACTGAACATTACCGACCGGGCATGGAACCGGTATACCCTGCAGGTTACCGTGGCTTATCCCGAAACAACCTATACGATAAGCCGCATTGAAGGCGTGGTGCAAGGTGCAGAGCTTACACAAAGCCAGACACTTGCCATTCAACGTGATATTGAGAGCGCCCCGTTGGTGCAGGCAGGTGGAAAATATGTGTTCACCTATACCGATAAGGAGGCTGCGTCGGGTATTGTCACCATCTATCCTTCGGCTTCGACCAGTAATATGTTGCATGGTATCTTTACGCAGACAGAGGATACGGATCAGACTCGGATACATATCGTACTGACCAACGGAAGTACTTATGAATTTATATTGGGTATGACTTCTGTACTATTACCCGGATATGATGACAGCCGGACGGAGACGAGTCCGGCGCGAGTCTTGATGCAGGATGTTACCGAGACCTACCGTTCACTGTATCCGGCATTGGAGAAAGCATATTGTGTGCAGCATATTCCTGGTGAAGCCCTCTGAACATGGCAGAACGCATCGAACTTCAGGCGTTTGATTTGTACCGGCGAATCGAACAGATACATCATAGACCTCCAGTTGCTCCCGAAAATATAAAGCCTAAATACGCCGCCCTTTACAAGGTGTTGGAGGAGGCTTGTTACGAGTTGACGCAAGGCATTACCCTTTCGTTTTCCAACTTGTTTTCCAGGCTGGACTATGTATGCAAGGAAAAGGGGATGACACCATCCGACCGTTATGCCGTCCAGACCATGCGCCGGAATGCTAAGGAAGCGATGCACAAGGGCTTCTCTCCCGATAAAGAAACCTATCTTTCCGATTTGCGTGCACTTTGCCGTTTTGTGTCGGTGGCGTTCGGTGAAGATATTCCGGTATCACTGATAGCAGACCTTCCTCATCAGAACCGTCCGTATCACGTCTCTTCTTTGAAGCATGTACCGTATGTGCGTGCGGTGGTCTCCAGCTGGACCGATGAACGTATTTATGCAGCTACCGATAACGGAGAAGACCCGTTTATCATCATCAATTACAGGGAAGGCGGATATAACGGTGATATGGCTTATTTGTCCGGGCTTCTGACTGAAAACATGCAGCTCAATCTGCTGGATGTACGTATCGACGAACATCACGAGTATGTTCCGAAACTGATTGTGGTACACCCTGATTACCTGATAGATATCAGTTCACTTGCCGTTTGCTTCCGTGAGTACGGGCATCATCCGCTCAATTATTTCATCAACAAAATCAGGCCGAAAGCCAATACATACCATATCCTGTTGGGAAACCTTGCCGGACAGTTTCTCGATGATTACATCAACGAGCAGGAGGATATTCCTGTCACTTATGCCCAAACGGTGAAGAAATTCTTCGCTACATCGGCATTGGAGTTCTGTACGTGTGAGATTCCCAATGATTTTCACTCCTTGGCACAGACACAGATGATGAACATACGTTCGTTTGTTCACGACCTTTTGCCGCATAACCTGGAAGCGTTCGAGCGGCGGGAGGCTTGGCTGGAAGCATCTTTCATTTGCGAAAGTCTCGGCCTTCAAGGGCGTGCCGACCTGTTGCAAAAGGACCTGAAGGTGCTTATCGAACAGAAATCGGGCAAACGGGATGAGTACAATCATCGTCATAAAGAAGACCATTATGTGCAGATGATGCTTTATCAGGGGGTACTGATGTACGGTTTCGGCAGGAGTGCCGATGATACGCAAACTCTTCTGTTGTATTCGAAATACCAGGACGGGCTGATGCTGGAACACTTTTCGGAAAGCTTGTTTCGCGAATGTATCCGTTTGCGCAATCAGATTGTGGCAAACGAAATGATATTGGCAAACGGGGGTATCGCTGCAATCATAGACCAACTGGATGTGGAGGTACTGAATGAGAAGAAAGACCACGGCAAGCTTTGGACCCGTTATCAGGAACCTGAATTGAGCAGTCTGATTCACCTCCTCAAGCAGGGAGACCCGTTGGAACAGGCTTATTTCCGCCGTTTTTTCACTTTTGTATCCAAGGAGCAATTGTTGGGAAAGACGGGAGGGAATACCGGTTCATCGCAAGGGTTTGCCGGTTTGTGGCATACGCCCCTTGCCGGAAAAATAGAGGCGGGTAACATCCTGTTGGGCTTGAAGATTCTTTCCCGCCGTCAGAGTGCACCAGGTAAAGGATACGATCGGATAGAATTGAGCGTTCCTCGGCAGGGAGATGATTTCCTTCCTAATTTCCGTACGGGGGATATAGTCGTGCTGTATGCTTATCGTGGTCAACCTGATGTGCGCCGGCATATCCTGATGAAAGGTAATCTGGTAGAGATTTATCCCGACAGGATACTTGTCCAGTTACGTAACGGACAACAGAATCCCGACATCATCGGAACGGATACAGATACTTTTGCCATTGAGCACGATTTCTCGGATGCTTCTGCCGGCAATGCCATCCGTGGACTGTATGCTTTCCTTTCCGCTTCTACCGACCGAAAGGACTTATTGCTGGGCAGGCGTGTGCCCGGACGGGATACTTCACGTACATTGAACGGTTCGTACGGAAGGTTTGATGAACTGGTCTTGAAAGCAAAGCAATGCGATGATTATTTCCTGCTGGTTGGTCCACCGGGAACGGGCAAGACTTCGTGTGCCCTGCGCTATATGGTGGAAGAAGCATTGACCGACCCGGCGTGTTCTTTGTTGCTTTTGTCTTATACCAATCGTGCTGTAGATGAAATCTGCAATATGCTGACCAGTTCGGGCATTGCCGGACGGCATCCCTTTATCCGCATCGGGAACGAACTGGCCTGCGATAAGCGGTTTGTGCCTTATCTGTTGAATAATAGTCTTGCCGATTGTCCTAAACTGGCAGATATCCGTGGGAAGATACTCCGCACCCGTATTTTCGTGGGAACTACTACCGCCATTAACGGACGTCCTTACCTCTTCCAGTTAAAACGTTTCACCCTTGCTATCATCGATGAGGCTTCGCAGATATTGGAGCCCGACCTTATAGGCATTCTTTCTGCGCGTCACAAAGACGGGAATGCCATTGGCAAGTTTGTCCTGATAGGCGATTACAAGCAATTACCTGCCATTGCTTTGCAAAGCGAGGAAGAAGCCCGGGTGACTGACCCGTTGCTGCTGGAAATCGGATTGAATGATTGCCGTAATTCTTTGTTCGAGCGCTTGTATCGTGGGTGCAAACCAGAGTTTTGCAGTATTTTGCACAAGCAAGGACGGATGCATCCTTTAATTGCAGAGTTTCCTGACCATGCGTTTTATTCCCGCGAACAATTGGAACCGGTACCGCTTCCGCATCAGCAAGAAGCGTTGCCTTACGTCCTTCGTGAACCCGAAGACAACCTTGACAGGCTGATGTTGTACCGGCGTATGGTGTTCATTGCATCCGATACGCCGGCAGATACGGCTCATTCCGAAAAGAGTAATCTTTACGAAGCACGCATTGTCGCTACTTTGCTTTGTCGCATCTACCGGTTTATGGGAACGGCTTTTGATGCTGGCAAGACTGTAGGGGTTATTGTGCCTTATCGCAATCAGATAGCCATGATACGGCGGGAAGTGGCACACCTGGATATTCCTGAGCTGGAGAAAGTAACCATCGATACGGTAGAGCGTTATCAGGGAAGCCAGCGTGATGTCATTATCTATTCGTTTACCGTACGCGATTTCAATCAGCTAAACTTCTTGACTGCCAATACGTTTCGTGAAGGCGATGCGATAATCGACCGTAAGCTGAATGTGGCAATCACCCGTGCCCGTAAGCAACTTTTCCTGACCGGAAACCCACGAATATTGGGAGCCAGCCTTACGTTTTACAAGCTGATGGAGTATATCCGTATGCATAACGGTTATATCCACGTGCCACTCGACCGGTTTTGCCAAGGTGATTTCGAATTGCCTGACCTCAAATCGGGATGGGACTTGTGTTCTGATAATTATCCCTTGTCGCAGCCTTTTGGGCAAACATTCGATGCAGTAGTCGCAGATTTGTTTCCCAAGATACCTGTCAATGTCAACGATGATACACAGGTACGTGAACAGATAGCTTACGGACGTTGCGATTTTCAGTTTGCCGGGTATCCTGACCGGCTGGTACAACTGTATACCTATTATTATATGCGGCGCAGTTATTGTGCGGCCCGCGCTTTCTACGAACTGGTAGGAGGATGGCTTTTCCCTGCTGTCCGCAACGTGTCGGCAAGGGTGGTTTTTTGCGACCTTGCCTACGAGGGTGGAGCTTCGGGACTGGCATTTGCCGATGTGTGCAAACGTTTGCCGCACATCGACCTTGCCTATCTGGGGGTGTGTCCGGTAGAAGAAATGCTTGATATTGCGCGTCTGATGTTTCGTTCGGATGCTTACCGTCAGGTACAGACAAATTTCTATACTCAGGCAGAGAAAGTGCCTCCGGCTTTCTGGAAAATGCATGCAAAAGTATCGGAACTGATAGTTTTCAATGTGTCGAACCTGTTCGACCGCATTACGCCCGGAAAGGCACGCGGCTGGGCCGAATACCTGAACCGGTTGATTGCGGATTACCCGCTCAACCATTATGCCGTGTTTTATCGGGATGATACGGGTGAACGTGCCAACCGTCATTCTTACGATGTGTTCTGTGCACACCTTTCTCCGGCATTTGCCATGCTTAATGAACGTATGCCCCTGAATGGAGACTTTTATTATAACCGGCATGCCGGAAGTGTTCCTGCATCAGAATCTTTTATCTATGAAGTACGAACTACTTAACTTCTTGACTTTTATGAATCTACAGAATCAGAAACGTGCAGTCATTGTAGGAGCTACCTCCGGCATCGGATATGAAACCGCCTGTCTTTTGCTGAAAGAAGGCTGGATACTGGGCATAGCCGGACGTCGTGAAGGGCTGTTGAAGGCATTTCAGCGTAAGGCTCCTGCGCGCATTTATTACCGTGTAATAGACATCCGGAAAGAAAATGCCCCTATCGAACTGGAGGCGTTGATAACTGATTTAGGTGGTATGGACTTGTATCTGCATTGTTCCGGTATCGGACATCAGAATTACAACCTCGATGCCGATATCGAGACTGATACGGTACAGACCAATGTAGTAGGGTTCACCCGTATGGTAGATGCGGCATTCCGTTATTTCGGAAACCGGGGCGAAGGGCACATTGCTGTAATCAGCTCCATTGCCGGCACCAAGGGACTGGGCATCGCTCCTGCTTATTCGGCGACCAAAAGATATCAGAATACCTACATCGACGCCCTTGAACAGCTTGCCTGCATGCATGGCTGGACAGGTATATGTTTTACCGATATCCGTCCAGGGTTTGTCCAGACAGATTTGCTGAACGACGGAAAACATTATCCGTTCCTGATGCGTCCCGGTAAGGTGGCACGTTGCATTGTCCGTGCTATTCACCGCAAGCAGCGTATGGTAGTCATCGACTGGCGTTACCGTCTGCTGGTAGGAGCCTGGCGTTTGCTTCCCCGCTGGTTATGGAAACGTCTGCCGGTTAAGAATTGAGAAACGGTTTTGAGAAGCTGTTTTGAATTTATCGTGCGATGATTTGGGATGAGTTTTTGAGGCATTTTCGCTTCTGTGATGAGGAAGATAGCGGGCTATCTGACGAAGAACAGGGGCGAAA